>NZ_JADBUP010000002.1:0-18849 GCF_020245605.1 Microcystis sp. M061S2
AAAGGGTTAACCCTGAGCGAAACCAAAGGGTTAACCCTGAGCGAAACCAAAGGGTTAACCCTGAGCGAAACCAAAGGGTTAACCCTGAGCGAAACCAAAGGGTTAACCCTGAGCGAAACCAAAGGGTTAACCCTGAGCGAAGCCGAAGGGTTGACTCCCCTACAGGCCGCTCCCCTTCCCTGTCTCGATAGCGGTAACGATTGTCTCCGTACCCTCACCGAAGCGGCGATCGAACGTTCCCCTGAATTGCAGACCCTCGACGAACGCATCGCCTTGATTGATCGCCGGTTACAGTTGGCTGGACAACGTATCGACCAGGCCAACGCCCGACAATGGACGAGTTATCTCACCACCGACCCGATCGCCATTCTGCAAAATCTGTTTGGGGGTGGTCAGGTACAACAACAGAGGATGGCCATCACCGACCTCGAAATCAGGGCGGCCGACCTAGAGGCGGCCAAGGCTGAATTGGAACGTCAACGGGCTGCCAAACGCTCTCAACTGGGAGAACAGGTCTTAACGCTGGTGATCGCCTACGAAACCGCCGGCGATCGAGAACGGGCGGTATTAGCCCAACTGTCCAATCACGACCTCTTGACCAGGATTACCGAGATTGATTACCGTCTGGGCGGTTCATCCACCGAAACCTATCTAACAAGAATCGCCCAACGAGAACAGTTAGAGATTCAGTGGAACCGTTACCGTCTCGAACGGGAAACCGCCAAACGACAACTTCTATCCTTGACGGGGTTTTCCCACCCCCCTTATCAAGGGGGGCAGGGGGGATCGAAACTACTGGGGAAACTACCGGGTAATGGGTTGATATTGTGAAATTGTGAATTTTTGTGGAGAAGTGCGGTCAGAACTAGAAATCTTAGCTAGTCTTAAAGTATTAAGTAAAAACTACTAATGGAATGGGAGAGCGAGCCTATCAATCTTGAACACCTAAATCCTACCTAGTTTTTGAGAGGAGAAAGAATTATGTCAGTACAAACAACCATCGAATTTAAGACATCGGCTCAACGAAGCTGCTACGAGAAAGTAGCGAAGTGGCTACAAGAGATTTTTGGAGAGATGGGGTTTCCCGATCCAGAATCTCCACGCTTCTTAATTCCTGGAGGTTCTGCTGTAACTAATGTGTTTGTGGGTCCTTGGGGAGATGATGACGCGACTGTCTGCGTAAGAGCTTATGTTGTCATGGGTGCAGAATTGACCTCTGATTTAATGTATTTCCTGTTAAATGAAAACGCTGATATGCTATTTGGGGCTTTTGGATTGGATAAGGATGGTGACATCTTCTTCGATCACACTATTGTTGGCGGACATCTTGACAAGGAAACACTTAAAGCATCAGTAAAAGCAGTTATGCAAATTGCTGATGAATACGACGATCAAATTGTTGCCCGTTGGGGAGGTAAGCGAGCAAGAGATTAGACCTGTCTTGAAAATAGGAGTCAGGAGTGTTCTTTTCTTCCCTTAAATCCGCTTTTTAGCTAATTAGGGCTTGCTGAATAATGGTAAAACCCTTTTAAAATAAAGCTTTTGACCTGTTAAAGTCCGATGTTAGTGCCAGAAAATAGGATTGGGACTTTCAAAAACCTTGCATTATCCTTCTTGTAGTACATCGCTTGGTACAAAAAACAAGGGCAACAAAGCCTGAAACTCCTGACTCCTGACTCCTAACCCCAGGAAAAACTTTTTCAGCAGACCCTAATTACTACAACGGTGCTGAATAAAATAAGGTGATGCCAGAGGAAAAAGCTGGGGAAGCAGAAACAGATTTTTCCCCAGGAGAGCAGAGTCTTCTATACCTACGCCCCAGCTATTCTCTCATCTAACAGTCAAACCAATATAAGGGAGGCAGGATATGGAGACGATTGAGCAATTGGAAACCCTAACCGAGTGTGAAGATTACTTGCAGTTTGTTGAGAAACTCATTGAGCAATTAAACATAGATGGCTTTAAGCGGGTTGAGATCCGGCAGCAGATTAAGCGTATCCGACAAAGGTATAATGATCCGAACCTTTATTTAGCAGTTGTTGGGGAGTTTTCTAGCGGCAAGAGTACCTTTATTAATGCCTTGCTCCGAGATGAATTGTTAAAAACATCAAATCTAGTGACAACGGCTGCTGCTACTAGGATAAGTCATGGTAGCGAACTAGAAGTAGAAGTGGGATTCAAAGATACTCGGAAGCCAAAAATCAAGATTGACAGTAAGAATAAAAATATCTCTGTTGTATGGTTGCCTGGCGTTAAAGAGATTAATATTCGCAAATTCATTGAGCTAGTCACATCCAGCGAAGAAGTAACTAAGCACATACAGGATGTTGCAATTACTCATCCATCTCTCGCCGACGACATTGTTATCATTGATACACCGGGATTCAATCCTGGTAGTAATGCGGAACATAAAAAGATCACGCTTCAAGTTGTCGAAAACGAAGCAGATGCAGCAGTCATCACAATTTCCTCTCAGAAACCCCTTACAGACCATCTCATTCAGTTTCTAGAAAGCACTTTACGTCCATACCTTCATCGCTGTGTGTTCGTAGTCACTCGAATGGATGATATAAGAGAGATTGATCAACAGAGTGGAATAATTGAATACATTAGAGAACGTCTCAAAACAGAACTTGGGATTGAACAACCAACTATCTTTTCTTCTGCTGCTCAGATTATTATTGACGAAATTAACGGAGAGAGAATACGCAAAAATCTCTATCACTGGAAAGATGAGTTTCTTGAACTAGAGGCTGCACTTTGGAAACGTCTTCAAGTTGAGCGTTCTCTAAGCATTGCCGAAAAACTGCTGCGCCTGTTAACTCAGCTATTAGAGCAGGTTGAAACTCCCCTTAAAGAAGAATGGAATCACTATCAAATAAAACAAGCTGCCATTGAAGGTGAGACAATCCAAGATTTAGAATCCTTTACGTCTGAGCAGCATAAAGTTTGCCACTCTAGGCTTGAGGAAGCCATATCTAAAACCAGAAATAAGATTGATGATTGTATCGCTCAGCATCGAGACAAAACTATCTCTAAGATACGTAGTGCCATCTCTGGTTCTGATGATTGGGGAACCCTCAATGACGCTATTGAGAATAAAGCCGAAATAATCCTGAAAGCTAGTCAAGAATCACTGCAAAACGAGATTCAAATTGAAATTGGCAAGCTATCACAGGCTGTTGTAGATATAAATCGGCATTTTGATCGCAAATTCTCTGAAGCCTACCGCCGCCTCCAATCTCTTGGAGGAAGGCTAGAAGTAAGCTCAGTATCTACTCATAAAAGTTTCCAAATGAATACATCTCAGGCACTCGATTCAACCCGCTCACTTCACCACGAATTGAATGAAGGAGATGGCAATTTAGCCCTTGGTGGGGCTGGTTTAGGTGCAGTAATTGGAACAATACTTTTACCCGGTATAGGAACTGTTATAGGAGGCTTTTTAGGAGGAGTATTAACGTCTCTTTTTGGCTCACTCGATAAGCGCAAGGAGCAAATTTGGGACAAATTACGACCTAATCTTTATAGTTATTTTGGCACTGTGGAGAAACAGGCGGAGCAAGTCTTAGATACCTATGCACGGGATGTTAGATCTGCTGTGGATCGTCGAATTGACTCCTACATCGCCCAGTACAAAACAATCGTCGAGAGGATGCAGAGTGAACAGCAAGCAGAATTACAACGACTTAATCGTTTACAGCACGAGGTGCAGGGTGATTTGTCAGAGATTAAACGCAGACGCGATGCCCTTATCGTGCAACAGCAGCGACTAGCGAAAATCATAGTCTAGGAATGGGAGGAATACTGTGTTTGATGACATCTTTGCCAATGTTCGTGACTGGCTGGGTTTAGAGGTTCACCCTGAAACCGACATATCTTCTATATCTTCAGTCGAACCTGAAAACGTTCTTTACAGTGGAGCAGATATAGAGAGCAATTATAGCGGGGATATGGATGTTGCTAACTTGTCTGCTGAAGGAGAAGAACAGTCATTTTGGATGGTAGAAAAAGAATCATTAAATGACTACCGTTATGTTTCTAGTTATTCCTCACCTGATGAAAATGTTCAAGGATATGGATTGGCTAGTGACTTTTGGAACATGAACAGTATGGAATGTTATGTTCCAGAGACAGATTGGAATCCGTCTCAATTTGATGGGTTTGGCGATCCAATTCAGGAGGCTCAATTCTGGCATGAGCAGACATCTCCCACTTCTTGCGCCTTGGTAGCCCAAACCAACATTTATGAATCTATCACTGGAGAACATCTCTCGGAAGATGAGATATGTAGGATTGCTGAAGCCAACTGCTGGTATAGCTGTGAAAGTGGAACTCCTCTCTCATCTGTTGGTAATATCTTGAATGCTCTTGGTGTCCCTACAGAACAAAGGTATGAGGCAACGCTTGTGGACGTTGCTGAGGCTTTGGAGCGAGGTAACAAGGTAATTGTCGGCTTGGATGCTAATGAAATATGGACTCCCTTGAGAGATGCCACAACTGATGAGCCGATTGAGCAGTCAGATGCAGGTCACGCAGTCTGGGTTACTGGAATTGACCAAGAGCCAGATGGCTCTGTAAAAATCATTCTTAACGACAGTGGAAATCCCGACGGTCAAATGAATGCTGTGGATGCTAAGGACTTCCTGAATGCCTGGTATGATTTTGGTAATTTTTTGGCGATTGCCTATCCACCTGTTCCTCGAGTCCTCGTTTAGAAGGAGTTCCTTATGGCTATTGATCGAGATTTACTTCAAAGACTCTCTGCTCAACCAATAACAGAGCCTAGTGGTGTCGAGGGATTAGTTAGGAGTATCCATCGCGCCCCTGTTCTTCGCGACTGGGTTACACTTGAGTCCGTTGCTTTGGCACCAGTACCAGCCAAGCGAGGCAGACAATGGGGTATTATGACACTTCTTTCTGTTCCAACAAGACTTGAGGACAATTTGGAAGGATTGATAGCTCCTTGGGGGGCTGTGGAATGGATCTGGCCAGAGAAAACCGTCGTCCAAACAATAGACCTGCGCTTTCGGGAGGACACAGCATTGCTTCGCCAATCTGGTACAATTCCCGCACGTCCTGCCACTTTAAAGGCAACGCTGACGGCGAGGGAACGTACTCAACGAGAAAAGGCACTATTTCACGCAATTGACCAACTCATTTCAAATCCTGCCAGCGATGAAGCCAACCTAGCTTCTCTAGCTAGTCACTACGCTGGACTTTTACCAACTGAGATTTATCCTTATTATTGGGCTTTGATTCCTGAAAGCAAGACATGGCTATATGCCGATGGATTGACTCCTGCATTAACCTCTCCTGAACCGGAGATGTCGATGCAGAATGATACAGTCGAGCAAGCCACTGAACAGTCCGTTGAGGCAAAAACAGAGACATATGTGCCATTGCCCTCCCCCATCGATCTGACCGAGCGAATAGGTACTTGGCTGCGCCAAGCTCTGAATCTCGCCAAGTCATTTTCTCTAAGTGATGTTGTTGCTGAACTACAGGGTCTGAATGCACGTCGGTCTTTACCAGGTTTTCGGCTGGCATTCGTTGGGGAATTTAGTCGCGGTAAGAGCCATTTGCTCAACCAGTTGTTGAGTCAGCGTCTTCTACCAGAGGGCGTTACTCCGACAACGGCAACTCTTACATCAATCATTGCTGGCTCGGAAAACTGTATGGAAGTGAAGTTTTCTCAGGCACATAAAGAAGTACGCCCCGTGCAGGAATCATCATGGAATGACCTTTTGGGAACTAACCAAGCAGGCACGACCCAGGAAGTATTGGCAGAAGTTCGTTTGACTTTAGCTCATCCCTGGTTGCAAATTAATGATATGGAGTTGATTGATACTCCAGGGGTAGGAGACCCCAATAGCCGCCGTGCTGCACTGGTATTAGATCTGCTGAGTCAGTGTGATGCGGCGGTACTTGTCATCAGCGCAACATCTCCCTTGAGCATGACGGAATCTGCTTTTTTGGAGCAAGAGGTAATTGGACGGCACATCCCTCGCATTATCGTTGTCGTCTCCAAACTCGATCTACTTCCTGGCGAAGATCGTTCCAGGGTACTCGCTTTTGTTCGGGAGCGAGTAGCGCAAATCTCGACAGCCATCCCTGTTTTGCCCTCTTACCCGGTTGATAGTGCGATGATGGAAGCTGAGGTACTCGAAGTGGTACGGACTCAGATCCAAAAAATGGTGGTCAAAGGACAGCGCCGTGCGTGGCGCAGCCGACAAGTGGCACAACAGCTTAGCGACTATCTTAGCCATTTAATGGAAACGGGTGAGATAGCGATCGCTAATGCCCGTCTGAGTGCGGCAGAACGGGAACAGGAGCGACGAAAAGTACAGGCATCGCTGCAAGAAGCGGAAATTCATTGGGAAGGCATCGAGATTGAATTAGAGCGACGACGTTTACAAAGTGAGCGAAAATTAAGAGAAAAAATTCTCAACGCCACAACGGAGATGAGAGAAACTCTTGCCTTTGATCTCAGTAAAACATCCGATTCTAAGTCTTGGTGGGAACTTGATTTGCCTTTTCGCCTGCGCCGCGAGTTGATCGCCCTCGGTCGTCAAACAGAAAACTTTTTAATGATGGCAATTGCTCAGAATTTTGAGTGGCTTCAGATCGAGGTCGAACGATCCTTCAAGACTAAAATCAACATGAATCCTAATGGAGTCTCAATTGATAAAAATCAACCTATCGAGATTATTCCTAATTTACGTGAATTATCGCTAACTAATATTCGCCATTATCGGCTTTTTACCCGACTTGGAGGTGGTGTTGCTATAATTGGTGGCTATCTTCTCAGCGGACCGGTTGGAATCGCTGCCAGTATTGGGGCAGGAATTGTCGGCGAACAAATTCTCAATAAAAAGCTAGAAGAACAGCGTCAACTGTTAGCTGAAGAATTGGAGCGCAGCATTGACCGAACTATCGATGAATACTGTAATCGTATAGATGCTCGTCTCCGTCAGATTTATCATCAACTGATCGAAGAAACAAAAGCTGAGCAAGCTGCTTGGTTTTCTGTTAGGAATGCTGCTTTAAAAGTTAACATTCAAGGAACAGACGAATCAGCTTGGCAGCAAATGATTGATGAAGCCTCTATGTTAAGAAAAGAGATTCTCGCAGATTTAAACAAGTAGCATATATCCAACGAAATGAAAGGAGAAAAGACATGACAGTTCAAGATCAAGGCTATGATAACATCAAACTTAAGCTACAGACTCTTGCTTCTCTGATTTCACGCCAGCTAGCAGTTTCTCATGCTCTGGATATGACGGAAGTAGAGACTCCGCTAAACGAATTGAAAACCCGTGTCCTTACAGATAGATTCAAGCTTTTTGTGATGGGTGAGTTTAATGCAGGAAAAAGCACGTTTATCAATGCGCTATTGCAACAAGAAATATTACCTACAGATGTAAGGCCGTTAACGGCCATCATTAATGAAATAAAATGGGGCGAAAAAAAGAAGGCTATAATTCACTATAGAAAATCCAAGAATAGCCCTGTCAAGCCACCACAAGATATCCTTGTAGAAAAAATC
The DNA here is from genome assembly GCF_020245605.1 of Microcystis sp. M061S2. Taxonomy (NCBI): domain Bacteria; kingdom Bacillati; phylum Cyanobacteriota; class Cyanophyceae; order Chroococcales; family Microcystaceae; genus Microcystis; species Microcystis sp. M061S2. The sequence continues at coordinate 7,550 of NZ_JADBUP010000002.1, forward strand.
AATGAATATGTTGCTGTAGATTACGAGGAACATAAATCCAAAGGCAAGAAAAATGCTCAACAACAGATTTATGAGAGTCCCTACGAAAAATTAGAACTTTTCTGGCCTCTTGAATTGTGCCAACATGGGGTAGAACTAATTGATTCACCAGGACTCAATGCCAACAAAACTCATCAAGATATAACGGAGAATTACTTATCTAATGTTGATGCTGTTTTGTTCGTATTATCATGCCTAGAATTAGCTTCAGAAACGGAAATTAAAACAATTAATAATACTCTGAGAGCTAATGGCTACGAGGATATTTTCTTTATCTGCAATCGGATAGATCAGGTGCGTGACAAGGAACGAGAGGGTCTAAGGCGTTATGGAATTGACAATCTAGCACCACTTACTAATGGTGGCGAAAAATATATTTTTTTCATCAGTGCTTTAGATGCTTTAGAAGGATACATCGGCAACGATAGAGATCTAATTGAACAGTCGGGGATACAGCGACTTGAAGAAGCTTTGCAGTATTTTCTTGTCACCATCAAAGGTCGTGTAAAAATCCTTCAGCCAGCTAAACAGCTGAAGGTGTTTGTTCGTAAAGCAAGGGAGATTATTCCGCTACGAAAAAAAATGTTTCAAACTCCCTTGGAGGAACTAAAGAAAAGGGAGGAAGCCAGTAAAAAAACTCGAGAGCAGCTTGAAAAGACTCGCCAAAATATAGTCCAGAGAGTATCTAATTTTCGTGAGGATATCCGAGAACTTGTCAAGAGCAAAGTACGCCATTTTTACGAAGACTTAGCACAAAAGATTGACTTCTGGATAGAAGAATACGAAATTCAAGAACCTGTTAATCTTTTCTCAGGAGATGTTTTTAAACTGCAATCTGCTATAGAAAGAGTCGTTGAGGAAATAACTCATCATCTTTCTGAAAAAATTGAAGATGAGTTTACTGATTGGCAAACAACAGAACTACAACCATTCTTTTCCAATAGGCTAGAAGATCTACTAAGAGAAATTGATGAAAAGGCAGGAAAGTTCTTATCTCAAGTAGAAAAAGCACGTCTCGATCTAATAGGAGGTTCCCCATCTGGCTCATCTTTTAATGTAGATGAAGTAGAGCATAAAATTTCTCCGCTTGAGCGAATCCTATCCGCTGCTAGTGGGTGGTTATTAATGGATTTTGCTTCGGGTGCAATTGGATTAACCTTTGGCTACAAGGAGATGCTCAAAAGTCTCATTCCACAGTTAATTATAGGTGTAGGATCTATATTGCTGGTTGGTTTCAATCCATGGGTTTTGATTCCTGCTCTTCTGAGTGGAGGTTTGATTCAAGGGTTGCTCAAAGTTAACGCAACCAACGACAAGATTAAAAGGAAGGTTAGCCAAGAATATGTGAACAAGATGCGAGAATCAGCCTTCGCTCAGTCTGATGAGATTGCAAAGACTGTAGCCGCAAAAATTAGTGAACTTCAAGAAGCTATAAACAAAGGACTGGGGCAAGAAATTCAAGGGCTTAGTAATCAGGGTAGTTCAATCTCAAAGGAGAAAGAAGAGAAAGAATTTGATGTCCAACAAAAACTTCAGGAATTAGAGTCAATCGAAGAGAAGTTAAATGGGATTGAAAGCGATCTTGATGAACTGATAATACAGGTAGCAATACCATGACATAAAAATTTAGGCATTGCAGCTACTCTAATCTTCACTTGATATGTAACGCTTTCAATAATTGTCGTATGCTACCCCTCTTAAGGAAGCAAGGGATTGTTATCATCCCCAATGGAAAGAATAGCTCGCAGGCGATTAATTAAGCCAAGCAGTCCACTGTCCTTAATCTGTTGGCGCAAACTCCAAGACCGATAGCTCGTGTTCGCGCCACCGTAAAGATTGCTCAGCAAGATAACCCCACGCTTAACAATATCTTTATCCGATGCATTGAAAGCGGAATGATTGGCAAGCCACCCTTCAGCCCAACGCACCAACTCTAGCAGGCTATCGGTTTGGAGCGACCCCACTGTCAGATTAGAATGGTAACAGCCCAAGCGATGGAGCGGTTTAGTACTCATAAAATAGCCTGGAAACCAAACGACCCGACCTCGCTTCAAACCATAGAGCATGTAGCCAGGTTGAGTGGTTTGCCCTTTAAAATCCAAGGCTGTTTCGCCTGCTGGATGGGCAACGTTGGTTCGCCAAGCTGGATTCCAGCTTGCCAATCCCTCACAGGCAAGGTGAATCTCAGGCTCCAATATGGCAATTTGAGCGGCTAGCGGATCGTCCAATAGCTGGATCTGTTGTTGAAAGCGATTGCGCAATCGCTCTAAATCGAGACCGCCACCCCGAATGATCGTTGCCACTGTAAACGGCTCACATAGACGACTTTCCAGATCATCGGGACTGTTTATAACGAGATTAGTCAAGTAATCAAGGGTTTTAACCGCCAATCCTTTAAAAGTCAACGGATGAGGAGACATTGTTCCATTACTCCATCGAATCTGCTTAAATTCAGTCTGGTTCATAACGTCAAATGCAGCGTCAACCATATCGTACAGCGGCAGAGGTTGACTCAACGTGGCTCGCAACACAACAGCAACGCCGTGAAGGTACAAGTAGCCCTCAACTGCGACATGGACAGGGAGAGGAGACACCGCCAATACTTTAGCCGGTGACGCGATGCGGAAAGGAACTCTAAACGCCCATGCAACTTCACCACTCACTCCGTCGAGCTTTCTCTTTCCCAGGTAATTCTCCCAAAAATGATGGCGTTTGAACCAAGGAATTGTGAGTTCCCCCGGGTTCAATCGCATCTGCTCACCCGGAGCCATTTTGCGTATGCGTTCTGCTACTTCAGAACGCAGTCTATCAAATTGATTGCGATAGTTGATCTGTTGCCCTAAAAAGGCATAGTTGGCACTGTTCGGGACAAATGTGGAAAAAACTTGCATTTGACTCAACGAAAATCGCAACTCTTGAATGTCGATGTTCATTGCTTATGGGGTAAATATAGAGTAATATTAAGGTAACTCATTTGGGTGAAATGATATCTGCCGATATCGGTCGCGCCACGTTAGTGGATGCGCGTGCGTTGTTTCTATCGTGGGTTCGATTCCCACCAGCCTCATCCTATGCGAGGCTGTAGGGTCAGTTAGGTTCAATGTGCTGAATTTACCCTACCCGTAGCCTAAAGAGGCTACTCATCTACCCATTCATCAAAAAAATCTTCCCCTGCTTGACCTTTCCATCCTTCTGGACCGAGGATTCGGGTCGGACTGTCATACCTCCATGTGAGTTGAACTTTTCGTTCTTTTTTATCTTTTTGTTTGCTATCCTCCTCGATCAGTTTTGCCAGATCTTTGAACGTGCCTTCGTCTTTGAGTTTATTAAAGCGATCCAAATATTCCTGACCTGCTTTATCAGTCATCTTAAAGCGAATCGGCGAAATTATCCATACTTGTTTGGAGTCTTTGGGATCCTCACACGCTACATAATATCTTTTCCCATTATGGGTGATTGGAGGAAGTATCAAATTCTGATCAGGTATGGCTTGCCCTAGTTTTTGTAATACTGACTCTACGCTATCTCCTCTGGCAGGCGTTCTTTTAATGAGTTCCTTGTCCTGTTGGATATGTCTGTCTCGCTCCCGCTGTTCTTGCCAACGATCCCACCCAAAACGACATACTACAACGATAACCCGTGCTAAAAAACCAATTAGCAAAGAGAAAATCCAAATATTGAAGATATCTTGAAGTCCGTAGGCGACCAATAAGTTGCGTGAGTCTCCCAACCAACCCGATAAGGTTGGATACATTAGCGTCAGAAAGAGCGACAGGGGAATGGCAATAATCAAAAAAGTCGGTTTCAGAATATCGAGTGTTTCCTGGAAATTCTCATTCGGAGTTGATCGATTCCAAAGAGATTTATAGACCAACAAGATTAATACTCCTGGTATGAGAAAAAAGAGGGGGATTCCCATCAGTTTAAGAATTTCCGATTCGCCCACAATATTGGCATCAAATTGATGGGTCGCAATGAGTGTTCCAGTTCGCAGCTGATGGCGTTCTTCCCACGATAGCGCTATGTCAAACATTACCAATTCCCGTCCAGCTTGAACTGCATTTTGTGCTTTGGCTTGAAACGAAAAAATTTGAGATGATTGGGGGGCTAAGGGAATCGGTTGGAACGGGGCAGAAGAGATGGCGGTTTGGGAATTATCCAGTAGTTTCAGTTCTAGAAAGTTGGGCTGGTGATGTTTTAAACCCTCAATTTGAATTGGTATATTGGAAAGGTTGGTAACAATTAAATACAAAAAGTTATCACGTTGTTCTTGAAGTAGGTTCAACGTTGTTTCTATGCGAGCAGAGGCAATTTTTTTCAGTGACGTGAAGGAATAAGCTTGAAGGGTAAGGGGAGCTAAGGCATCTCTCGCAATTATTTGACCCTTTGAACCTCTATACCGATAGCTCAGCCGAAAATAGGTTGTGCGAGTGATTGACTCTCGATCAGATCGGGTTACAGTAAATCGCCAAGCCTTTTCTCCATCGGGTTCAAGAGGTGAGCGACTCGAAGTTTCAATAGGTTCGATAGTAATCAGGATTGCAGCAGCATCGATGGAGGTAAGGGTGAGGTCAGTCAATATCTCAGCAGACTGGTTGTGCGCGACGACTAGCCCAGTCACCTTCTCGCCGGGAGCCAATTGAATGGGAGATGGGATAATGTCAAGGACGACACGATCTCCTGTTGCCCCAAAAATAGTCCCATGGGAAAGCAACACGATCCCCAGCGTTGCCAGCCATAGCAAGGCGTTGCGGATGAGGATTTTTTTCGATGTTTCCATTAGAGATACTAATTAAGCAGTCTATAAAATGATATGTATGCTAATTTACATCCTGCATACTATCCAAAGCCCGTTGCGATTGCCCCATCCCTCCGTTCCTTCCTCCGCCGCCATTCCTCCATCTCCTCGGCAGCATCCTCTTCAAGCCAGGCGATCTGCTCTGGCGTAATGCCGCTGTCAAGCAATTTCTGCGCAATTCGGGTCGGATGCTCCCGTCTGAAAAATAAAGCCGCGTGAAAGATTCAAGATACAACACCGGGCAAAATCTCTATAACTGGTGTGATGCCTCTTCTATGGTAGCCCCGCCGTGCAATTGCGTTGGGGTGCGAGGAGAGACTGGTGTTAACAGAGGAATTATCTTGGAGATTCCCCCCATGAACGAAGAAACCCCTACCAGACGGACCATTATATCATTTTCCAAAAGTGATGACAGACTTAGTTGATTATTCCAAAGCGCAATTCCGCTCTCGGACAGGAATTGCGCTTTTAGATGTTAGTCACGACTATTGAAAATTGGTATTATCGACCACAAAGAATTGCGGGTGTACCAACTGGCATTCAATGCTGCCATGACCATCTTCGACCTAACCACTAATTTCCCCGCAGAAGAACGCTACGCCCTCTCCGACCATATCCGCCGTTCTTCCCGCTCCATCTGCGCTAACCTCGCTGAAGCTTGGAGGAAACGGCGCTACGAAGCAGCCTTTCTTGGCAAACTCAGCGACTGCGAGGCGGAAGCCGCTGAAACCCAAACCTGGCTCGATTTCGCCATTAATTGCCAGTACATCTCCCCAGAAAAGGGCGAACAACTCTACATGACTGACCTACAACTCAGAGATATCATTTTTCATCTGGGGGAGTATCAAGATATTCTGGGATTAAAACAGCAGTGATCGCCCTGTAACAGGTTGGTTATCAACATTGTGATAGTTTTAACGCTCGTTCTAGCAACCATAACTTTTTTCGATTAAATTAGCGACTTTTTGAAGATAATATTCTCTCAACTGGGTCAAAAACGGATATATCCTTCCAAAAACTCCAATAACTTTTCTTCCCAAGTATTCAGGTAGGGACGTTTCAAAGAACCCAACGTTTCTAGAATAGCCCTCACCGTCTCCTCTTCCCCTAACGACCGGAGATGAACCAGACGATCGCTCAGTTGTTGCATCTTTTGCCGGTGGTCGGGGGAATACTGCAAATCCCTTAAATTCTCCTCTCTAACGGTATATTCACCGTTCCAAGCCCGCACCAGACAGGAAAATTCTCTTACCTCGATCACGATACACCAACAACCACCCAGACCCCGTAAATCTGGGTTATCCTTGATCAGGATTTCGCAAACATCACCGACCCGGTAGGGTATGGGAATTTTGGTTCGCTCCCGGATGCGCTGTACAATATCCTTGACGATGCGACCGGACGGGACTTTACCACCAGCAGCTTCTACCGCCTGCTGCCACACTTCTCTCTGTTGGTCTGGTTCTAGTTGGATCAAAGGGCGCACTTGTCTTTCATTCGTCGGCAGAACTTCCACCAATGGTGGAACTTTATCGCTAGAGTCACCCAAAAGTTCCACCATTGGTGGAACTTTTGCTAAAAGATTGTCAACCACACTGGTAGCCTCGATCAGTTGGTACGAGCGCGACTGTTTCATCCCGAATCGGTCTTGAACGTACTCCTCAAAAGTCTTGTGGGTAGAACGGTACAGTCGTCTATCCCGCAGTTCCTTCAAGGCTGTTCCCGCCTCATAGAAAGCCCTTTCTACCTTGCGTTCCCAGAACAGACGTTGACGTTCCTCTTCTGGTGTCAGGTCATCGACCACCTCTACCCGTACCGATTGCGGGGGAAATAGATCCAGTTCTAAGTTGACCGCCCCTTCCGGTTCGGGTGGCAGCCGTTTACGGTTCTTTTTAGCCCAATCATCCAGCCACACCCGGGGCGAGGCGAACTTGGTGGTGGCCTTAACGGGAATATCGAGGACAAAACCGTTCGCACTGACGGTGCGCTTGGCACTAAAAGAATTGTACTCAAAACGCCACTCTAACCCGTAGGCCGTCCAGATTTGCGGAGAGCGAGACCAGATGCTCACGCCGTTACCTCCCGACTACATGACTATTTACAGTCGCAAAGTTTGTTTTTTTCAACCAGTGATATTAATATTATAAGTGATAGAATAGACGATAACAATAGTTTTTCTGAGAGGTTGTGGACGTGGTGAAACAGAAGAAAACGGTGATGATTCCCGTCGAGATGGTCGAGACTATCTCATGGTCGGAGGAGGCGGGATTGAAGTTAAAGGAGATTCGGGAGGGACAGGGACTATCTCGTAATAAGTTGGTAAATAAGATTAGGGATGCCGGTCGGGACATCTCTCCCCAGCACATCCAAAAGTTGGAGACTGGTTTCAAGGCAATAACGGCAGAAACTCAGACGGCCAAGAGTGTCGGCACGGCTACCCTCCGAGCGATTCTCGACGCTTTGGATTACCCGCTCGATCAGTTCCTCACTGAAATCGGTCACAAGTAAACCTTCTGAGTGCCTTTTTAATCCCCGAACCAAACCGACAATAACTTCCGAAATTCTCTTGCTTCCAATTGAAGCCTTTTTTTTAGGGACTATACTGGATTTATTCCTTGGTTCTGCATACCCTTCAACTATTCCAGCTTTTTGTCCCCTCGATTCGGTATTTATTTTTTATTCTTAACCCCTCGGAGATGAAAAATTATGCAAAAAGCCGCCTCCTTACCCGATCGCTACCGAATAGGAAAAACCCAGTTTTACGAACGCCGTCAGCACCTGATCCGCTTGGGTTACGCCATGGAAGCCGAGAAACACGGTCGAAACAGCTACTACAGTGATGAGCAGGTGCAAATATTCGATGACCTAAACACCCACTATCGGAAATGGGGTACTCTCGAAGGTTTTCCGAGTGCTACCCCCGAAATCGCTGATAAACAGACCGAAACCGAGAAAAATTCCCCCGTAACTAACGCCCAGACGGGATTAGTTCAGCGAGAGAGTGAAAAAGTCATAAACGATTCCGTCAATGCCGAAGAAATCTTCGTTGATACCAATCCCTTAGAGGATATTCAAGAGGATAATTTTCGTCGCGTGGATGAGGCCGCCCAGTTTGCCGCCGCCCAGAATCTCGTCGCTTTCAACTACCTGACCGTCAACTACATGAAAGAACGCAATTTCAGCGTCCCCGGTCTAAGGTCACAGGTAGAAAAATCTGACCGTGTGGTCGAGGAGTCCCTCGATTCTCTTAAACAATCCCCAGAAGTAATCGCAAAGAAGCTGATCCAACGTACCAAGAAGGAACCAGAACAGATGACCTAACCTTGATCCTACAGGGTGCGATCGATCGAGAACGCCGTCGTCTGTTACATTGGTTTCTGGTCTGTCAGATCACGGGTTTGTTATCTGGTGGGGTCATATCCATTTCTCTTAAAGGCGAACCCCTATCGGGAGTGGGTTGGGGATTGGGCATCGGTAATCTCCATTTCGGGGTGTCCGTCGGTTTTCTATCGAGGAAATAGTCCTCACCCGATAATCACGCTTAAGGTTGCGACCACGCGGTTGCCGTGAGACTTCAGATGTTCGTTTTGTCGAACGTCCGATCACCTCACCCTGTCATATCATCTCCTTACCACCCGGCCCGCTTTCAACAAAATCGGGTATGTCTTCTGGATACGGAAAGTCTTCTGGGATGCTGGCCAACAATCGATCGAGCGTTGGATTGCATGGCTTCTCTGTGAGTTCAACGATTGAATTCTCGTCAAGTCCGAAGCTTTCAGCGATCTTGTGGGGAATTTCGATATCCATGATCTTCTTGTCCGATAAAGTTAGAAAATTAACCTTAAATAATTATTTAATTCAGTTATCGGTCAAATAAGGTTAAATAACTGCAATTTTTACCTTAAGTAATCGCATTTAGACCTTTTTTCTGCACCAGAGACAGCAGTTTTAATGCGGGTCTGGCTGGATGTTTCTCTCCCCGCTCCCATTGACTGACCGAATCTTTGGAGACGTTCAGGTAACGGGCGAAAACGGCTTGACTTACCCCTTTTCTATAATCATTTCTGATAGGACAGTTGCTTTATTCTTGAAAATTCTAGGCTGGTTCTTTCTTTATTATATCTTATCGCTTACTTCTCCTCAACGAAAAGAATGATAAGAATTAAACCGCAAAAGCAAGATTCTGTCAGGGCGTGAAAATTAAGTTTTTAGTCGATGAACTTTTAATTGGGTCGATTTGAATGAATTTGTGATACAATAAAAAGGCTAAAATACTTAATAATTTAGATCATGAATGCGACGACAATTGAAATTGGCACTTTGATTGATCGTTCTCCTAAAATTCGAGGAGGAAGACCAACAATTGCGGGGACAGGAGTGACAGTGCGCCGCCTCGTTTCTTGGTATAAATTAGGGCTGACTCCTGAAGAAATTTTAAACCGGATGGGACATCCCCATTTAGATTTAGCCAAAGTTTATGCGGCTCTAACTTACTATCATGCCAACAGGGAAGAAATTGAAACTGATTTAGCACAAGAAGAAGCTGAGGTGAAACAGTTTGAACAGGAGTGGCTTCAATCTAAGTTAAATAAATAGTCATGCTGGCATTATATTTGGATGAAGACTCGATGGATCAGAGCCTTGTAGCGGCTTTAAGAGCCAGAGGAGTCGATGTGATAACGGCTACAGAAGCAGGAATGTTGGGGCGCTCCGATTCAGAACGATTAGACTATGCTACTGGTCAAGGAAGGTTATTATAGCGTTTCCTGTTCGCAAGAGGCCTGTCGATGGTGAAAAGTTTAATCAGTAAAGGTTTAACTGTGCCACACAGATGTGAGAACCGCTATGTACGGGACAACCAATCCAAAATACCGTTCAATCAAAGACAGAATTTGCTTGTTCCTGTGAATGCCGCTTTCACCCCTAAACGTTTACGATGATGAACAGTAAACCGTACAGGTCAAACACATGAAAAGACTGCTCGGTATTGTCATCTTGATAGTAGCTTGGGGAGGCTTTATCTTTGCCGACCCATCCCTCGCCTTAGATGTAGAGGTAGGTCAGCAAGTACAGCTTAAAGCCACAAATCCTCAAGGTGTTCCTTTGCACGAAAATCCTTTTCCGAGTTTAAAGGGAAGATTACCCGATGGTGTAACGGCCACAGTGACCGCAACCGATAGGGAAAAGCATTGGCTGAAAGTGCAAATTCCCTCCCAACAAGGTTGGATTATAGAAAAATATGTCGCTCAAGTTTTGGAAGATTCGGTTAACCCGCCTCCGAATCCTCCTATAAACCGGTTGCAATTGGCCACCTATAACGTAGAATCACCAAACTTTAATCCCAGAGACACTACCCCCGACAAAGTGTCCGAGGAAATTACAAAGCATCCAGAGGTCATTCTTTGGGGTCTTGAAGAGGTGATGAATCAGGACGACCTCGATCAGTTTACTCAAGCCATGGGTTCAAAATTTACCTCGGTCTTGGGAGAAACGGGCGGTCAAGATAGATTAGCGATCGCTTACGATCAAAGTCAGTTAGAATTAGTGGGTTCTATCAATAATTTATCTGGTTCTGGAGGGTCAAGAAATCCGCTTGTGGGTAAATTTAAACTTCTTGCGAACGGAACCGAATTTTTATTTATGGTCAACCATTTCAACCGTCGTGAAGAGGAAAGAAGAAACCAACAGGCTGATTTTGTCAGAAATTGGAGCAATCAGCAAAGTTTACCGACGATTATAGTGGGAGACTTTAACTTTGATTTTGATCTCGATGAACGAAGAGGTAATACGGCTTTCAATAAACTAAATCAAGACAACATATTAAAGTGGATTCAACCGGATTGTTTAGCTTCTAATAATTGTCTATCCACTCAATGTAATCCAAATTTTAACAGTATCTTAGATGCTGTTTTTGTCGGTGGAACCGCCAAAAATTGGTCGGCGAGTTCTTCTATAGTTCCTTTTGATTGCTCTAAAGATGCCACGGGATTCCCGGATCATCGTATCGTCAAGGCCGAGTTAAAAGTATCTTAGCCGATGACATTCAGGAATTATCGAGCGAATTTGGTTGTTTAACATTTCATAATGTACAAAAAAGGTCGGGGCGAACATTAGCTCACCCCGACCTTTTTCGTCGTAATTATTTGATTAGAACTTAACCATTGATAGCAGGGGCGGTCAGAGCTACGGTAGCTTGTTCACCACTAGCCAAGTTTAAGGGAAAATGGATTCTTTAAATCCTTTTATAACCCCTATTATTCGAGTTCTTGAGGTTCAATAACCAACTTAATTCCCTGAATAATTAATTTGATTTTTTCCCGAGAAAGTCTTCCGATAGACTCTGTTAAAAGACGTTTATCAACCGTGAAAACCTGTGAAACATTAACAACACTGGATTCAGGTAAATTCCCTTCACCCTCATTCAATAAAACATTACCAATAGCTTTTGCTCGTCTCAAATTGG
>NZ_JADBUP010000020.1:0-101018 GCF_020245605.1 Microcystis sp. M061S2
ACTTTACATTTAAGAACATAACAACCCCAAAACGCCATTTTTCAAATTGAATAGACAATTTTCCTAAACCAGTGTACATAGCTGATATGTTGACACATAAAACTCTGTAAATAGCGGAGTTTATCTAATAAGCTTTTGCCAAAATCTTCCGCAATATCAATTAATTGTAAAATTAGGTAGACGATAATACAGCTATAGATTTGTATCCGAATTCCCTTTTCATTTTTGGTGATGAGGTTGTCGAGTTTAAGAGGCATTTTCAAGAACTTCCACAGGAGTTCTATCTGCCATCTTTGTCGGTACATTTCCCCGATTTCTTCATTGCTGACCACCCCTTCCCCTACTAAAGGTAAATCCGTTGCTATCCGAAATTCAGTCCGACTTTCTAGGTCACAGAAAGCGGGAACATCTCACCTTTGCATTAAGCATATAGTCATTTCAGATAAGTCTGATACACTCTAGACCGACAAAACCCTTATGAACTCTGGGATTGATATTCTCAATCTTAATTGAAATGACTATAAATGCAAAGGTGAGGTCAATAAAAAAGTTAAAAAAGAGAACCATTAAAATAGGCACAGCGATGACGAAGATAACCAGGTAAAACTAAGCTGATACCAGCCAAACTATGTATTGTTCCTGGATAACTTTCTTCTGCATCACTACCCACCAATCGCCAACAAAAAGAACCCAACCAAATATAAAAGCCTGGAATCAGTGCGTCCATAGAATAGGCAATATCTTTTAACTGAGGGTTAACTCCGTTTGATGATCGCTTTTTTTAAGAAACTTTTATTTTCATTATTTTAAACTTATACTCATTTAATAACTATACCATATTTTTGTTAGCATTGACGATGACAATTATCACAATTCCACACTTAAACCCTTTGGTGCGATCACTTTTGCTAAAAGGACGAGTTATACTAAATCCAAAGATGGCTTTTAGTTGTCAGCTAAATTTTTGCGCCAATTTCGTCAAATTGCTTCAAGAGATTTGATTGCGAACGCCACTGAAAGCAGCATAGGCGATTGCTATAGCATCTACAGCATCATTAATAGGCATTTTTGTCAATCCGAATAAATACTTAATTTCTTCCGCCACCTCAGCTTTAGTGGCCCTACCATGGCCCAGATGACATTTCCAACTAGCTTGATGGAGGAAAATCGGTTCAATTCCCCCATCGCGACAGCTAACTAGATTGATAATTCCTAAGGCTTGCAGGACTCCACCGGCTGCCTTGATTTGCCGGTTAAAAAAGGGCATTTCCACGGCAATTTCCCCCGGTTTATATTCTGCGATTAACTCCTTTAAATCCCGTTCAATTTCGATCAAACGCTGGGCAGTAGAAAGATTTTTAGAAGTTTCGATCGTGCCGTAATCGACTAAAATTGGCATTAACTCACTATTATCCCGGAGAATAGCCCAACCGACAATCGCTAATCCGGGGTCGATACCCAACCAAGTAGTCATAGATTAAGCCAAAAAATCTTGGACGATTTGGAGGATTCTTTGGGATGCTTGTCCATCTCCAAAAGGATTAATTGCATTAGCCATACGATCATAGGCGATTTTATCCCCTAATAATTCTCCCGCTTGTGCTAAAATTTGCTCTGGATTAGTACCAATTAATTTCGCTGTTCCCGCTTGTACTGCTTCCGGTCTTTCTGTGGTTTCTCGCAATACTAAAACTGGTTTTCCTAAACTAGGGGCTTCTTCTTGAATGCCCCCAGAATCAGTTAATAATAAATAACAGCGTTGAATCGCCCCCACTAACTCGGCATAATCGAGAGGTTCGGTTAAAAATACCCTGGGATGATTGCCCAAAGCGGACTGTATTGGTTCTCGGACGGTGGGATTGCGATGCAGGGGTAATAATAGGGCTGTATCGGTATATTTTTCTAACAACAAAGTGAATCCTTTGATAATATCCTGTAGTGGTTCGCCCCAATTTTCCCGGCGGTGAACCGTGGCTAATAAAACCCGATAATCTGACCAATTCAAGCCCGCAATTTGACATTCTGGTGCGGTTTTTGCTACGGTTAATAAAGCATCAATAACCGTGTTGCCGGTGTGGTGAATATTGCCCGTAACCCCAGATTTTTGTAAATTTTCTACGGCTAAAGTAGTGGGAGCAAAATGTAGGGTAGTCAGTTGAGAAATTAGGCGGCGATTAGCTTCTTCGGGATAGGGATTATAGATATCATTAGTTCTTAATCCTGCTTCCACATGAGCGATAGGAATTTGTTGATAAAAAGCCGCCAAAGCAGCAGCAAAAGCAGTGGTAGTATCACCTTGCACAATAATTAAATCTGGTTTTATGCGCTCAAAAACTGTTTCTAAACCCCGTAAACTGCGGCAAGTAATATCGGTTAAAGTTTGACGAGTTTGCATAATATCGAGATTTTCATCTGCTTTTAAAGCAAATAATTCCATCACCTGCGCTACCATTTCTTTATGCTGTCCCGTCAGGACTACATGGGTTTCAAACTGTTGCGATTCTTGAAAAGCACGAATAACGGGAGCTAATTTAATCGCTTCGGGACGAGTTCCAAGAGTAATACAAATTGATTTCGACATATTATTATCAGTTATCAGTTATTTTAGCCGTCAGGAGACAGGAGACAGGAGATAGGAGTCAGGAGATAAGAGTCAGGAGATTATTTTTATTTATTCTCCCTAATTCATAATTCATAATTCATAATTCATATTCTATCGCTTGAATTGTACTATTTTGTCATTTTTCACTCGTGGGTGGTTGTTGAACGATAAATTGGGGATAGAGTTGCATTTGCTTAGGATTTAAAGGTCGAGAGATGGTCAAAACTTTTTGTTTAGCTAACTCTTTGGTCATGGTATCCAAAGTTTGAGCGATACGCAAATTATATTCTAATTGTTCCCCAGAAGAAAGCAGATTACTTAAGCCATCGATTAAACGTCTTAAATTCTCGCGAAATTGGGGATCACCGATTAACTCATCGATATCGGAGGTGATTTTTTGAGTATTTTCAAAAGTAACCCTAGCGGATTCGAGAGTTTTTTGCAGTACGACAATTGTAGCAGGATCGTTAATAGTTTTAGTAATTTCTCGTAAATTATTCGATGTTTCCACCGCATTATTCAAAATAGTCTCGATATTTTGCATGACTTGTTTAGTATCAATTTCATCTAAACCTGCATTCAACCTCAGGGCGGTATTATTGAGATTATTAGCGAGACTACCAATACCTAAACTAGCTTGATTAATATTACCGAGAGTATCAACAATTTGTCCGCGATTTTCGCTGAGAACAGCATTGATATTAGCGACCAATTGGGAAGATTGTTGAAAAGTCCTGCTGATTTGACTGCGATTTTCCTGAACGGTATTATCTAAAGTATTGACAAAACGGGAGGCATTATTAGCCGTATTAGTGACCGAGCGACTGGTGGTAGCTAATTCCAAAGATAGACGAGAGATTTCTCTTTGGGCATTACGGATAGTCTGGGAGGTATCATCGGATAAACGGGCGATTTTTTGAGCTGCTATAGCGGTATTTTTGGTGACATCATTGAGATTACCCACAAATTCAGGACTGGTAAAAGTATCCACTAAACGACCAACACTAGACATTAATTGTGTTCCTGTTGTCCCCTGTAAACGAGTATTATTACAGAGAATTAACTGTTGATCACAGTCGGGACCCAGAGGGTCGAGATTTTTGGCCTCAGCACTTAAAGAAACTAAGGGAGTGATATCGATGGCTGCCTCCCCAATTAATCCGGAAAGATTGGTAGTAACAGTTACCTTCCTAGGCATAACTAAAGTAGCAGAAGCGATCTCGGCAATAACCTCCACTTGATTACTTCCCGGGATAAAACTCGTAATTCTTCCCACTCTCACCCCGCGAAAACGCACCGGCGCACCGACTTGTAACCCTTCCACGTCGGCAAACTCGAAGATTAATTGATAGGTTCTTTGACCAAATCCCCCCCCGCGAACCCAGATAGCGAGCGCCCCAAAGACCAATAATCCGCCTAGAGCAAACAAACCTAGTCTTCCTTCCCGTAAAGCTCGCGAACTCTGCATGATTTTTTTCTCATTCTCGATAGTTCTTAATTTAGATTAATCTAGCTTAAACGATTGTCCTAATCGGGCCTTCAATGCTGGCGCTAAAAAATTGCCGGATCATGGGATGATCGGTACGATCGATATCTGCCACTACTCCCTGCCATTGCACTTTTCCCTGATAGAGAAATACTACTCGATCGGCGGTGCGTCGGATGGTACTTTGTTGGTGAGAAACCATGACATAAGTGTTCGCAGACCCCGATTTTTCATGGAGAGTCCGCACTAGATCCTCGATAATTGTGGAAGCTATCGGGTCTAATCCGGCGGTAGGTTCATCATACAGCAGTAATTCGGGATTATCGGCCGGATTATCGGGATTAGTGATAATAGCGCGGGCAAAAGCCACCCGTTTACGCATTCCCCCCGATAGTTCCGAAGGATAAAGGTCACTAATTCCCTGTAAACCGACCATTTCCAGGCTTTTTTCCACTAATTCCCTAATTCTGGCTTTTTTTAAATTAGTTTGTTCATAGAGATAAAAACCGACATTTTCCCCGACGGTGAGAGAATCAAACAGGGCCGTTTGTTGAAAAACCAAGGAAGTTCGCATCGCTTCTCGACCATCTTCTAGCAATCCCTGACGCAATTGGCCTTTAATACGAATTTCTCCGGCATTTATCCCCGTTAATCCCGCAATTAACCGTAAAACCGTTGATTTTCCCGTTCCCGACGGCCCGATAATTACCAGGGCCTCCCCTCGATAAATGGTTAAATCTAAACCATCGAGAATAACATTATCCCCGAATCTTTTCGATACTCCTCTCAATTCAATTAACGGTTCTTTCATCGTCGCTTAATTATCTTATAACCTCTGTAATTTTAGGGAGATGGGGAAGTGGGAAGTATTTTCGGTGAACAGTAAACAGTAATCAGTGAACTGAACTCTGATAAGTGATAACTGATAACTGATAACTGATAACTGACTCGATTCTGGCTGCTATAGTAGAAAAGCACCCATTGCTGACGATATCTGAGGTAGATTGCCGTGACTATTGCTTTAGACCAACTGCTTACCCCCGACATTTTTCGACCAGCGCGTTATTTGGGCAACGAGTTAGGTGCTAAACATAAAGAATGGGCAAGTGCGGTGGTTCGTTGGGTGTTAACCTATCCGGAAGTGTACGAAGTGGGGGCATCTAACCTCGGCCATATTATCCTCTACAATATCCTCAATGCTCAACCCCGCCAACTCTGCGATCGCACTTATTTACCCGCACCGGATTTAGCCCAAAAACTCAAACAGACAAAAACCCCCTTATTTGCCCTAGAATCCCGTCGTTGCCTCACAGATTTTGATATTCTGGGTTTTAGTCTCAGTTATGAGCTAGGAGCCACCAATATTTTAGAAATGCTCGACCTAGCGGCAATTCCCTTGACTTGGAGAGAAAGAGATGCGGGTAACTATCCGCTAATTTTTGCCGGGGGACAAACTGCCACCTCTAACCCCGAACCCTACGCCGACTTTTTTGATTTTATCGCCCTTGGTGATGGCGAAGAATTATTGCCAGAAATCGGTTTAATTTTAGAAGAAGGTAAACTAGCTAATCTAAGCAAAGAAGAACTATTACTAGATTTAGCCCAAATTCCGGGGGTATATGTGCCGCGTTTCTACGATGTCACCCCAATCGGTGCAGTTATCCCCAATCGTGACGATGTACCGCAAAGAATTTTACGCCGGGTAGCCACTCCTATCCCAGCCTATTCTATCGGTTTAGTTCCCTTCGTGGAAACAGTCCATGATCGCCTAGTGGTGGAAATTCGTCGCGGTTGCACTCGGGGATGTCGTTTTTGTCAACCGGGGATGTTAACCCGTCCCGCGCGGGATGTGCAACCGGAAGCAGTAATCGAATCGATTGAAAAAGGAATGCGAGCGACGGGATATAACGAATTTTCCTTATTATCTCTCAGTTGCTCTGATTATCTAGCTTTACCTGCTGTGGGTATGGAGATTAAAAACCGTCTCCAGAATGAGAATATATCTCTATCCTTACCCAGTCAAAGAGTCGATCGCTTTGACGAAAATATTGCTAACATAATTGGGGGCAATCGTCAATCGGGTTTAACCTTTGCACCGGAAGCGGGAACCCAACGAATGCGCGATGTGATTAACAAAGGGTTAACCAACGAAGAATTACTCAGAGGGATAAAAACTGCTGTCGAACAGGGTTGGGATAAGGTCAAACTCTATTTTATGATTGGTTTGCCAGGGGAAACCGATGTCGATGTCATCGGTATCGCGGAAACCCTGCGTTGGTTGCGTCGGGAGTGTCGTTTACCGAAGCGGAAACCCCTCGATTTTACCCTAACTATCTCTAATTTTACGCCTAAACCCCATACCCCCTTCCAGTGGCATTCCGTCTCCACGGCCGAATTTATCCGCAAACAGGAGTTATTAAGACAGGAATTCCAAGGCATAAGAGGGGTAAAAGTCAATTATACCGATGTCCGCATCTCGGCCATGGAAGATTTTATCGGTCGCGGTGACAGAAGTTTAGGGAAAGTGGTGCTGCGCGCTTGGCAATTGGGAGCCGGGATGGATGCTTGGTGGGATAATACAGAGAAAGCCTATCAAGCATGGTCACAGGCGATCGAAGAATCCGGTTTAACTTGGAAATATCGTCAGGTAGAACAGGGAGAATGGAATATTTTTGCCGATACAGACAAAGATATTTTAGAGCGTCCTTTGCCCTGGGATCATCTCGATACCGGTATCGATAAAAAATGGCTAGAGGAGGACTTAAAACGCGCTCTAGACGCGGCAACTGTCCCCGATTGTTCTTTTGAGGGTTGTTCCCATTGTGGCGTTTGTAGCGTCGATTTTGGTCATAATATCGTCATTGAAGCGCCCCCGATTCCCGCTTTTGCCGGACATTTTCAACCCAATCAAGAACGCGTCCAAAGAATTCGGGTTTGGTTTGGCAAAATTGGCGAAATGGCCCTAGTTAGCCACTTGGATCTGGTGCGTTTATTTGATCGCGTCGTCCGTCGCGCTGCCATTCCCATTTCCTTTACCGGTGGATTTCACCCCGGTCCGCGCATTTCGATCGCAAATGCCTTATCCTTGGGAGCAACCAGTAGCGGTGAGATTGTCGATTTTGAATTGACAAAAGTGATGGATTTAGAGAGGTTTAAACAGCAATTAAGCGCACAATTGCCCGCAGATTTACCAGTTTATCAGGTGGAAGAAATTCCCTTAAATGCCCCCGCTGCCACCCGTTTGTTGGAAAAAGCTGAGTATTTGCTCACTTTTAATAGTGAGGGAATTGACTGTCAACAGTGGCAAAATTGGATCGAGGCAATTAAACAAGCAACGGTGATGGAACGGGAAAAAACCACCAAATCTGGCAAAAAAGTCACGATTAATCTGCGAGAACAATTATATGAATTAGAGTTAAAAACTGTTGACAAACAAGCCGTTTTGTGCTATGTGGGCAGTTGTCGCAATGATGGCACTTTACTGCAGCCCGATCATATCGTCGAGATGTTAGAAAGGGTTTCTGGCCAAGAGATTTCGCTGCTTAATTTTCATCGTCAGCGTTTGATTTTAGGAGCTTAACCATCGTAAATTGTTCCCTTTATGCTCTAACCCCAGAGAGTCAGCTAATCTTGATCGACTAATTACAAGGAATCATCAACCAAAGCTGGCCGGTAATTTTGAACAACCAAAAGTTTCCTAAGACACAGATTCACCTAATCAAATAAAAGGAGATGAAAATTAAAATCTGGCTGATTTCAAGCTACCAGCAATAGTCACTGATAACTGATCACTGATAAACTTATCCCAAGGCATCGAAGATTTTAAACATAGGCAAGTACATAGACAGAAGAATAGTTCCCACCATCCCCGCAACAGCAACCATCATCAACGGTTCAATGATACTGGTTAAAGCTTTAACGGCCTGTTCCACCTCATCTTCGTAGAAATCCGCCACTTTCATCATCATGGCATCTAATTCTCCCGTTTCCTCACCAATACTAATCATTTGAATGGCCAAAGCTGGGAAAACATTGGCTTTTTGTAGGGCCAAACTCATCATTCCCCCCTGCTGAATTTCCTCCTTAGCACCAGCGATCGTATTAGCAATTACCTGATTACCCACCGTATTACAAACTATATCAAGGGAACTCAAAATCGGGACACCAGAACGCATCAGAGTCCCAAAAACCCGGCAAAATCTAGCCACAGCCGATTTTTCATTCAAATCGCCAAAAAGGGGCATTTTAAGGAAAAACCAGTCAATTTGCAGACGACCCATCGGGGTTTTGTAATAGCGACGCAGTAAAAAAACTGTGGCAGCAATGGTGACAATCGGAATTAAAATTAACCAACTACGCATCACACCACTTAAAAAGAGCATAAATTGCGTTAAAGCTGGTAGTGGCACCTTCAAATCGGTGAAAATTTTCGCAAACACGGGAATTAAAAAGATTGTCATCCCGAAAAACACAATTACCGCCAAAATTCCCACTGCTACTGGATAGGTCATCGCTGATTTAATCTGGTTTTTCAAGCGGGCCATATCTTCCAAAAGTTTCGAGAGACGGAGCAGCACTTCATCGAGTACCCCCCCCGTCTCTCCAGCTTCGATCATACTGACATAAAGTTCATCAAAACATTCAGTATGTTTGGCCATCGCTTGCGATAACGGACTCCCTTGCTGTACGTCGGCACTAATCGCTTGTAGTGCTTTTCTCATCTTGGGATTACTGGATTGATCCGCCAAAACTCCTAAACATCTCACAATCGGCACACCAGCATTAATCATTACCGAAAATTGACGGGAAAAAACCGCTTTATCTTTGATGGAAATCTTGGCAAACATCAACTCTAAACCAGAAAGATCGATCTCTCCTCCCGCTTTTTTGATTTTACCGACGGCAGCATATTTCGCCTTCAGCATCATTCGGGCATGATCGGGAGACATAGCTTCAACTTTCTCTTGGAAAACTTTTCCAGAGCTGCTTTTAACTTGTGCGACAAAAGTAGGCATAGTACAAATCAGTTATCAGTTATCAGTTATCAGTTATCAGTTATCAGTTATCAGTTATCAGTTCACTGTTTACTGAAAAAACTTCCCACTTCCCACTCTCCTATCCCTTTTACACAGGATTTGTTATTAAATCCAGGCTTTAGTTTTGGCGTTAGCACCAGCTCCGGCGACAAGACGTTGTAATTCATCGGGTTTACTACTTTTAGAAATTGCCTCTTCAAAGGATATAACACCGCTAACAACTAAATTAGCTAATCCCTGTTCCATAGTTTGCATTCCTAGCTTCATTCCCGTTTGAATTGCTGAGTAAACTTGGGGGGCTTTTCCTTCGCGAATTAGGTTAGCGATCGCTGGAGTTACCACCATGATTTCCTGTACCATTGCCCGGGCAAATTCTCCCGGTTTAGGATTTTTTTTCCTGACTAGGGTTTGACTAAAAACTGCTAGTAAAGAATTGGATAACATGGAGCGAATTTGTGACTGTTGGTTAGGGGGGAAAACGTCAATGATCCGATCGACTGTTCCCGCTGCCGAGCTAGTGTGTAGGGTTCCGAAGACTAAGTGACCGGTTTCCGCCGCCGTAATTGCCAAACTAATTGTTTCTAAATCCCGCATTTCTCCCACAAGTATAATATCAGGATCTTCTCGTAAAGCTGCTCTTAATGCGTTAGCAAAACTCTTGGTATCTTCTCCTTTTTGTCGTTGGTGAAACAGGCTTTTTATATTAGGAAAAACATATTCAATCGGGTCTTCTATAGTCAAAATGTGTTCAGGCCTAGTCCGATTAATTAAGTCTAAAATTGATGCTAAAGTGGTAGTTTTACCTGAACCTGTTTGTCCAGTTACGAGAATTAATCCCCTCGGTCTTTCCGATAATTCTCGTACTACTTCTGGTAAATTTAATTGTTCAAAGTTAGGAATTTTAGAGGACAAAGCGCGTAAACAAGCTGCATAAGCTCCCCTTTCTTTATAAACATTTATCCTAAATCTTGCTAATCCTTTCACCCCATAGGAACAGTCTAATTCCCAATTCTGCTCTAACTCTTTTATTTGAGTATTATTGAGCATACTAAAAATCAATTTCTGACAATCTTGCGGGGTTAAAGATTCTTCATTAATCGGGGTGAGTTTGCCACTAATGCGAAAATAGACCGGCGCACGGGACTGAATGTGCATATCGGAACCGCCCATCTCGACCAATTGTTCCATTAAATCTTCGATCATTAAGTCCATAAGTTAAACTCCATCTATCGTATAAAGTAAAAACTGAAAAGGAGATAGGAGCCAGTCCCGATGAAAAAATTTTCACCCCCACAGATGAAAGAGGTTTCTTTCCCTACACCCCACACCCTCTTTTCCGTCAGGAGACAAATTCATAATACTTTTGCCTGTTCCGGAGTTCCCTGATCACTGATCACTGAAAAACTGTCTTAACCACTAAATCGCGGTCTCATACAATAGGGACAATCGAGCCATTCTGGTTGTAGTTCGGCGCGACAACCACTACAGATTAAACCGCTTTTCCGTTTAGCTTTTAATTCCGCTTCCAGACCAGAATCGCTAAATGTCACCCGTTCCACTTCTTCGAGGGTGGTGTAACCCTCGCGCACCAGATTTAAACTGTAGGCTAGGAGTGTCACCATGCCCTCATCGACGGCCGCCTCCTTAATACGATCGGTGGTTGCCCCTTGGTTAATTAATTGCTGTAGTCGTTCACTGTTCTGCATCACCTCATAGACACCGATGCGACCTTTATAACCGCTGCCGTTACACTTGACGCAGAGATTACCCTGTCTTCGCGCCTGTTGAATTTCCGCTATGGTCAGGGTATTAGCCTTATAAAAGGTCACTTCCTGTTCATTGGCAGCGGAAAGACCAAAACGGGCCAATTCCTCTTGGGTGGGGTGATAGGCGACTCGACACTCGGTACAGACGCGCCGCACCAGACGCTGGGCCAAAACTCCCAACAGAGAACCAGAAATCATAAACGTTTCAACCCCCATCTCATCGAGACGAGCGATCGCACCTGCGGCATCGTTGGTGTGTAGGGTAGTTAAGACCAAGTGACCGGTTAAGGCGGCCTCGATCGCTGTTTTAGCTGTTTCCCTGTCCCTAGTTTCTCCCACCAGAATCACATCCGGATCTTGTCGCATGAAGGCCCGCAGAATCGAGGCGAAATCCATGCCTTTTTCGCGAATTACCTGCACCTGGGTGATGCCTGGTAGAGAATATTCGATCGGATCTTCGACGGTACTGATATTGACCCCAGGGTGATTTCTTTCCGCTAACACCGAGTATAAAGTGGTGGATTTCCCCGAACCGGTGGGGCCCGTCACCAGCAACAGACCAAAAGGATGACTGGCCAAGTCTCGGACGATTTGCAGGGTCTTTTGATCGGTGATTAGTTTATCTAAACCCAACTGGGTAGACGAGTTATCGAGAATCCGTAAACAGACTTTTTCCCCGTAGCGACTGGGCAGGGTATTAACCCGAAAATCCACTTTCCGCCCTTGATACATCCGCCGAATTTTACCATCTTGGGGAAGACGACGTTCGGCGATATCGAGCTCGGCCATGATTTTAAAACGGGCTGTAACCGCCGGGGTAATTCTTTTCGGCAGTGGATCAAAAGCTTGATGAAGAACTCCATCTTTGCGAAAGCGAATTTTCAGGAATTCGTCTTGGGGTTCGATGTGAATATCGGAAGTCCCTTCCTGTAGGGCTTTAGCTAGAATTTTATTGACCAGGTTGATGACGGGGGCTTGATTAGCGTCTCCTTCTCCGAGATCATCGGCCACTTCATCGTCAGCACCAGAGACCACCTCAATACTGGCGACAATATCGGTGATATCCGAGAGTTTTTCCAGTTCTTTTTCTTTTTCGAGTCTGGCTTTTTCCCTTTCTAGTTCCGGTTGGGCCCAGTGGAATTTTTCCAGTAATCTTTCATAATCTTCGCTGGTAATCACTAAACGCTGTAAACCTAACTCCCTGGGGCGGAGGATACGATTAATATCGTCCGTAGCCTCTAGGTTGTCGGGATCGACCATCGCTATCAAAATTGAAGCCGGCTCTCCTTCGATTCGACGCAGGGGGATGAGACGATAGCGACGACAAAGATCGATCGGAATCAAAGAATCGATCAGCCTGGCTATTTCCAGTCCATCCACATCGCTCAATTCGGGGTCGATAGATTCGACTCCGTAGAGAATTTTTAGTTCAAATAACTGGTTTTTCTTATACTGTCGCTGTAAATCTGGGGGCAAAGGTCGCCCGGTTAGTTTTTGTAATATTTCTACTAATGATCGTCCCGATTTTCGTGTTTCCACCAGGGCCTGTTGCATTTGCTCGGCACCGATATAGCCCGACTGCACCAACTTGTTACCAAAGGGGGAAAAGTAATTGCGTAGGGCAACAGCACGGGTTTTCTTGGAAGAAAATGTCATAGACGATTCCTAACCTCTCCACTACCCTTTAATCTTTCCAATTTTACTGAGAAAATTGCATTCTAGCAAAAATTTTTCTAGATCACTGATTATTGATCGGGGCTGCCTATAGTGCTTTTCACGTTACTGAGGTATCGACAAGTTTTGCCAACAAGGGGTTTAAGCCCCTTGCCCATGCCTCATTCTGATGAAAACTGCTATATATCTAGTTACGGATATTGTCCACAAAATGTTACATTAAGGGTTAAACCTTGATTATTAGCTGGTACTTAAAGACCAAAATTAGCAGTAAATGGTCATATATTGCCAAATTCCCCACTAAAATCGTATACCATGAGTGCAGAACCAAATACCTCAGCAATTTTCGACGAAAACCAAGAATCCTTTTCTAATTCCCCTGAATCTCTTGCAAACGAATCAGAAACCAGTCTCACCGATGAAGCCAAAACGGTGACTGACAAGGCCGCCTCTAGCGAGGAATTTTCCCTTCCAGACGGAATGACTATCGATTTTCTACAAGAGGAGATCGACACTCTCAAGCAGCAGTTAGAGGAGCAAACCCAACAGGTTGATGCCTATAAGAAACGCTATATCAGTCTAGCGGCCGAGTTCGACAATTTTCGCAAACGCACAGAGAAAGAAAAAGAGGAACTGGAAACCAAAACCAAGGGCAAAACCCTGATGGAAATTCTTGGCGTGGTGGATAATTTTGAGCGCGCCCGTACTCAAATTAAACCGGCTAATGATGGCGAGATGGGTATTCACAAGAGTTACCAAGGAGTCTATAAAACCTTAGTGGAGAGTCTCAAGCGTTTAGGCGTTTCCCCCATGCGTCCGGAAGGTCAACCCTTTGATCCCACCTACCACGAAGCGATGATGCGGGAGTACACCGATGAACATCCCGAAGGCACGGTAGTGGAGCAGTTAGTGCGAGGATACACTCTCGGAGAAGATGTTTTGCGTCATGCTTTGGTAAAAGTGGCCGCCCCCAAAGAGGCAGACCCTAACGCTGATCAGTCAGAATCTACTTCCATTCCATCGCAGGAATCAGTCTAAAATCCCGATGGGGATTAAAGCATTTTGAGGGTTAGGTATTAGCTGGTAGGGTCTGTATTCCCTCCCTGTCCCCTATCCCCACTGAAAGACTTTTTCTCTCTTGACCTATTTATTCGTAGGGGTGTGGGGTGTGGGGTGTGGGGTGTGGGGTGTAGGATTTTACCCATAAGAGCCAAAGATATTAGCCAACAAGGTTTTTAGATTTATTCAGCAAGCCCTATTGATCTTTTAATTAAAAATGCCTCTATACCTAGGGATTTTGCTCCTTGGTAATCCTCTTTTTTACTATCGCCAATATGCCAAGCTTGTGCGGGGGAACAATCATGTTTTTGCAGGGCGATTTGAAAAATTTCCGGATCGGGTTTAGCTGCTCCTGTCTGGGAAGAAATCGTGATCGAGCGAAAAAAATATTCTAAGCCTAATTCGGCCAAAACTTGATAGATACGACTATCAAAATTAGAAATAATGCCCAACTCGATCCCCTGAATCTGCCAGAGTCTTAAAGCGGGAATGACATCCTCGTACAGCACCCAAGGCTCGGCCGTGGCAAAATGACGGTAAAGTTCGCCAAAAAAAGCCTCAAAATCGGGAAATCTTTCCAGATAACCTAAATCATTAAAAACTGCTCCAGTCAGCGATCGCCACCAGCGATACTCTAACTCAGGAATTTGTGCCGGTTCAACCTTAGGAAAAGCCAGGGGGGGAGAAGTGGGGAAAATAGCCGAGAAAGATTGTTCTAGTCTCTCGGCCGCCACCTCTACCCCAAAATCCGCCGCTATTTGACTATAAATTGCTCCGACACTGCCTTTTACTCCAAAAATGGTCCCCACAGCATCGAGAAAAATAACTTGCGGTTTCTGCATGAGAGTTTTGTTTATAACGGTCGAATTGAGGTTTTTAGGGTCGGCCCTTTAGCCGGCCTAACACACCTAACAATTGCTCATTTTAAAGGATTATGGCGTAAATTCTCGGATCGCTTGCCAAACCCTTAATGCCTCTGCCACTGTCCATGCTTGGGCAAAAGCACCCCTAGGGGTAAAAGGGGCATTACCATCGAAAATTTCACTTAAATTACCGATACAGCTATCCTGAAGATGGTCGATCATCGGTGTTAAAAAACTCTCAGCTAGAATGGGATCGCGATAGATTTTCAGATGGGCCTCGATAAATGCCCCTAATAACCATCCCCAGACTGTCCCCTGATGGTAGGCACTATCTCTTTTTAAGCGATCACCACTGTAAACGCCACGGTAATCAGGATGATCGGCATCTAGTGATCGCAAACCGCGAGAAGTCAACAATTTTAAAGCACAAATATCGACAATGGCCTTTTTCTGTGGGGAATTTAATAACTCCTCCACCGACAAGGACACGGCAAAAAGTTGATTCGGTCGTAAACTGGCATCATTACCCTTGTCCGTATCCAAAACATCGTAACAATACCCCAGAGAATCATCCCAGAAGCGAGAAAACCCTTTTAAGGTCATTTTTCTCATTTTTTCGTAATCAGTGGCATCCATGCCCAAATAATGGGCAAATTGAACCATTATTTTTAGGGCATTGAACCAAAGGGCATTAATTTCTACGGGTTTGCCGATGCGGGGAGTAATCACCAGATCATCAACTTTGGCATCCATCCAAGTCAATTGTACTCCCGCTTCGCCGGCATAGATCAAACCATCGTCATCTAGGTGAATATTGTAGCGAGTACCGCGACGAAACCAAGCGATCACTTCCTTTAAAGCGGGATAAATAGTTCTGAGAAACTCAAAATCTTGGCTTTGGTTAAAATAGGAACGAATGGCTTCAAAATACCAAAGAATAGCATCGACAGCGTTATATTCGGGCATTTCTCCGCCATCGGGCAGTAAATTGGGCAATAAACCCCGGTCTAGATAACGGGAAAAAGTTAGTAAAATCTGACGCGCGATCGCAGGTCTGCCTGTAGTCAAAGTTAATCCTCTTAGGGAGATCATCGTATCGCGACCCCAATCACCAAACCAAGGATAACCCGCGATTATCGTTTTGCCGTCCGGTTGATCCCGGAGAGGACGACTAACGATAAACTGGTCGGCAGCGAGGGTAAGTTGTTGAATCCATTCGGGCTGCTGGGGATTAATCAGACTATTTTCGTAGCGATAGCGAAACTCTAGAGAAGATTGACCGTCTAAATTCGGATCGGGACGGGTACTAGCGGCAATTGTCACCGATTCTCCCACTTTAAGAGTAGCCGAAAAACTAGCCCCATGAAGATGATTTTCCCGATCGATTAAACCACGATAACGTTCCACGGCCAAATCAAAGCGATAATACCAGATATGAGCAGGAAAAACCTCTCCTTGACTGATTAATAGATAAAAAGGTACAGCATGGTCATAGGCAATCACTCTTACTCCTTTTTCCAGAGGACTAATAGCCATTTGCCAGTTAAAACCCTGGGTATTGCCGTGAAAATCACGATAATTGACAAAAGCAGTCAGATTGAGAGTTAGGGGAGAATTGCCACGACGGTAGGTATAGTGAGTATAGGTGGTATTTTCTCCCTGTTCCATCCAGATACGCTTTTCTAGTAAGGCATCCCCACAGGTAAAAGTCCAGACGGGAATCGTCCCTTCCAGATGAAAACTTTCGATATTAATATAGCCTTGCGGTTCGATCGTAGCACCTAACCAGCGATTGCTGGCCAGATGATAAATTTTCTGGTTATATTGTACCGATTCATCGATTTTAGTCACAAGAAGCGTTCTTTGCGTCGGTGGAGCCAAAGCAGCGATCAAGAGGCCATGATAACAGCGAGTTAGCAATCCGGCCACGGTTCCCGCGGCAAAACCACCAATACCATTAGTGACTAACCATTCGCGCTTTTCAGCCACCGGGAGACAATTACAGATATCTCGACCAAAACGGAGCCTGACCATGAGCTTCCCAATTCCTAGTAATTTTGTTATAATTGAAAATTGTGTCTTTATATCTATAGACTAACTCTATCTTAAGGAGAAAAATCAGCAGTGAGTAAACGTACTTTAGAAGGAACCACGCGCAAACAGAAGCGCACTTCTGGATTTAGAGCGAGAATGCGTAGCGTCAACGGACGTAAAGTCATTAAAGCTCGTCGGAAAAGAGGGCGCTATCGTTTAAGTGTTTAGGTTATTCTGGGAACCGACTAATTTTCGTGGGACTACCCCAAATTCATCGCTTAAAACATCGACAGGATTTTCAAGCTGTCTATGGAAAAGGGAGGCGTTATCACGGTTCCCACTTAACCTTAATTAGTTTAGAGGATTCTTGCCCAGATGCCCCCGGCCCCAGTCGTTTTGGTATCTCGATTAGCAAGAAAGTTAGTAAAAAAGCGGTGGTTCGTAATCGACTAAAAAGGCAAATACGAGCGGTAATTCGGCAGTTATTGCCAGAAATAGCGGCAGGATGGCGAGGGATAATCATTATCCGTCCTGGGGCGATCGAGTGCAATTATGAACATTTTTTGCGAGAATTAAAGCAGTTGTTAGTGAAGGCAAATATAATTCATGGGCATTAAAGAAGAAACTTTTTATGAAGGCGGTCCGCACATCGGCGACCTAATCATCAATATCCTGCTAGGATTTACGGTGATTTGTTTACCTTTGACCGTTGGGGCAGTGGTACGGGCAATCTGGTTAAGATATAAGATAACCGATCGGCGGATTTCGATCACCGGGGGTTGGATGGGACGCGATCGCACAGATATTATCTATTCAGAAGTGGCAAAAGTGGCAAAAATGCCGAGAGGAATTGGTATTTGGGGAGACATTGTCGTAACTCTCAAGGATAGAAGTCGTTTAGAAATGCGCGCGATGCCGAAATTCCGGGAAATTCATGACTACATTGCCGAAAGAGTCGCCGATAAAACCGGTCGTCCCCTAGAATCGATCATCAGTCAATAAAACAAAATAATCGATCACCGCGATTCGATAAATTAGATTTGTCAAAGTGAACCCCCATTAAACGAGAAGGCATAGATTAAAGCCATGGATTTTGGAGTCGGATTTATTTCCACAAATATCATGTTGCCAATCCTAGATTTTTTCTTTCGGATTGTGCATAGTTACGGTTTCGCCATCATTGCTTTAACGCTAGTGGTGAGATTTGCCGTCTTTCCCCTCAGTGCCGGCCAGATTCGCAATATGAGAAAAATGCGAATCACTCAACCCTTGATGAAGGAAAGACAGGCAGAAATTCAACAACGCTACAAAAATGACCCGCAAAAACAACAGGAGGAAATGGGCAAATTAATGCAGGAGTTGGGCAATCCCCTGGCCGGTTGTTTACCCCTGCTATTACAAATGCCGATTCTTTTGGCTTTATTTGCGACTCTGCGGGGTTCCCCCTTCTCGGATATTAACTATACCGTCGATTTACAAGTGCTGCCAAGCGAACAAATCGCCCTCGTGCAGCGCCAACCCTATGCCACCAAACCCCAAAACGTCTATATTGACGAGTCTCTCCACTATCCCATTACCGCTTTTTTACCCCAAGGCAATAAAATCGCCCCGGGAGAACAGGTAAAAATCGACCTGCAAAACGACCAGGGCAAGTCTTTGGGCCAATTAGCCACGGAAGCACCCGAAAATAACCTAAAACCCACCTACGAGGTGGTTAAAGGTCAAGAACTGGTGCAAGTTAATGAAGACGGTTCCATCGTCGCTTTAGCCCCCGGAGATGCCAGTATTAAAGTTATCGTGCCGGGGATTGCCGCTAATACGGGTTTTCTCTTTATTGAGGCCCTGGGAAGAATTGGGGCAACCGGTGCGAATGGTGAAATTCACTGGGATATCTTGGCGATGGTGATCGCTTTCGGTATTAGTATCTATGTTAACCAAGAGTTATCCGGCGCCGGTGCGCCTTCGGGGGGAGCAGCCCAACAACAGCAAACGGTGAATAAAATCACCCCGATAATTTTTAGTATGATGTTCCTGTTTTTCCCCTTACCGGCGGGGGTATTGATGTATATCTTAACCGCGAACATCTTCCAAACTATTCAAACGGTGATTTTGATGCGGGAACCTTTACCGGAAAACCTGCAAAAATTGGTAGCGGAACAGGAAAAAACGGAAAAAACCCGCGATGCTCTCCCCTTTGAAAAACGTTCTAGCAAGAAAAAGGAAAAAACATCGTAATGAGTATATGGGAGCAAAATAGCGAGAAAGCTAAACAATGGCTGGAAAAACTGCTAAAGTTGATGGCCATGCCCACAGATGTCCAGATTGGTGTGCAGGAATTGGGAACTGGACCTTCCTCCTGTTGGTTAATTATTGATAGCAGTCAATTGAGTCCCCAACAAGTGGAACTTCTCCTCGCTAACAAGGGTGAGGGACTGGATGCGATTCAATCCCTAGCTAATACGATTCTGAATATTGGTGTCGAGTCGGCAGAACATCAGTTCTATATTGTCGAAATCAATGGCTATCGTCAACAAAGACAGGCAGAACTTTTCGACTGGGTGAATCAAGCGGCGACGCAAGTGCGGCAAACAGGGCAGGAAATAGAATTAAAAGCCCTATCTTCGGCAGAACGTCGCCAAATTCATGCCTTTTTTCAGGAAGAAAACGATTTAACCACAGAAAGTCGCGGCGTGGAACCCGATCGCCGGTTAGTAATTCGTTTAAAATAAGACCAAAGGGTGGGGTAAAACCTGCCCTCTTTTTTATTTTAGCCAGATATTTCCTGTCTCGGAGTTTCTTCACCTAACGGAAGATTTTTGATTGTTGCAGGAGATTTAATAACTTAACTTCAGGGCATTTACAGGTACATCATCCCAAGATTCTACGGTTCTTAAAACTGCTACCCACCCCGCTTGTTTTTGTTCATCCGTAAGACTGGTTAACCAACTTTGATGACAATCTTTTGCCGCTTGTTCGTCTTGACAGGCAATACAAGCTTGTACTAAACCGCAGGGGTCAATCTGTTCATTTACCCAAATAATCATAGTTAATAGCCCTACTTAACTTTACTATTATAATCCATCGATCGCCCACAGAGAAACTTTTGATATTCATAACCCGTTACATAATTGGAGGATAACTCTGAGAGTTGACAGTCCGATAAATCTATTGAAGAATGGAAATTAATTAACCATAATTCAAAAGGGGGAGAAGATGACAGATTAAAATTTGGCTTTTGTTTTGGGTTGACTAAGAGAAACTTAGGGTTTTTGTCGGGAAATCTTTGGTTAAATTCCCAAGCAATTCCCATCATTTCTCCCACCTGCACCAAACTCCTATAGCTAGTAGCAATTACTAGCGGATAACGGCTATTATTTTCGATGGTGGTAACTAATTTATCTGGGCGATAATACTTACGATAGCCTAAATTAAAAGTCACACTTAGGGAACTAACTAAAGCCATGATAATGACAATAATTACTATTCTTTTCTGCTTCCTTTGCCAACAATTATCTAATAAAATTGCCAGAATTAAAATTACCGAGGGAAAGTAAACAAAACTATATCTAGCTCCCCGGGTAATATCGACCGAAAGCAGATAAGTGATGACAAAGAAAATAGCAATTGAACTGAGAAAAAATGCCGAGAGAATGCCTAATTCTGGTTTATAGGAGTCTAGCCACGCTGTTTTTAATTGTGGGATAATCCAGAGAAAAAACCCGATCATTATTGCCCCAGAAATCAAGATAATTATTAAAGATTCTGATTCAACGGGGAGCAGGGAAAGCATAGTTATTAATGTTCCCAGTAACTGAAAAAAGGGGCTAATTACGGCTAAAAAACTATCATTGTCTCTCTGAATCCAACCAGTCATCTGATTGCCATAATCTTTGGGTACAAACGTGATAAACCAAATAATAATAAAGCTCAAGTTACCTAAAAAAACTAAACTTAAACGCCACCAATTAGTTATCCAAAAGTTTTTTTGTTTGATTTGATTGGATAAAATCAATAATAAAGTTATCGCTTCCGCTAGGATAGTTAAACTAAAAAAATAGTGGACTAATAACCCCAGACAGTTTACAATTAACCAGAAAAAAACCAAAGTATGGGATATTCTTTGATGGTGGATAATTTGGCCGCTTGCCCTAAGAAAACAGCCTAAAGATATGAGGACAAATACAACCGCTAAAGTATAATGACGCGCTTCTTGGGAGATAAAAACCCCGTAGGGAGAAACCGCCATTAAAATCGCCGCTAGAAAAGCGATCGAGCCTGATTTAAAGACCAATTTACTGATAAAATAAATTAAAGGAATCGAAATAACTCCCCAAAATACTGCCAGCGCTCGCATTCCTTCTAAAGATACATATTCTCCCCGATCAAAGAATAATTTATTCCAGAGATAGGCGAGAATAAAATATAAAGGTGGATGATTGTCCTCCTGAATAACTAATTTAATTACATCGGCAATAGTTGCCCGATCATTGCTCTGGAGAGGTGCGAATAAAGTGGCGAGGGAAATTATCTGATTTAACGGCACTATCTGGTAATTATTGCCAATACTAAAAACCATAGTTGCAAATTCATCCGTCCAGGGAGGTTTGCTCGTTAATTGTGTTAACCTAATAACCAGTCCCAAAATTATTACTAATCCTAACCAGCAAAAATCAGACCAAGCTAACCGCTCCTTGCTTCTTTGTTGTAGATCAGAAATGACTGTAGATAAATTCAATTTAATTGTTATCTCCGAAAGATTCGATTATTTTAACCGCTTCCGATGGGGAAATATCTTGACGGCAATTAGGATAATCATACTCCTCCCGGGCAATTAATGCCCCACTGAGACGATAAAAATATTCTCCCATTTTCATCCAATCGGAATAAAAATCGGGTTCGGGGAATTGTTGCCTTAATTCCGAGTTTTTGGGTGTACCATAATTGAGCCAGTATCCTTCTCCAAATAGTGGGGAATTGAGCGCTAGGGTTCCCTCTAATTCTAAACCATCATCGCCCCTAGCGTTTTCGATTCCTTCCACCAAAAAACAGCTATTCTCGGCATTTTCAAAGAGGATTGCGTATCCTTTCCTCTCTTCTGCGAGGATTTTAATCTCGCTGGCCCGAAATCCGGGGGGGATATAGTTAGGTAAAATAATCTTAGCATCTAGCGATCGCAGTTGTTGGCGTTGACTGGCGCTCAAAGTTACCGTTTCTGCTCTCAGATATTGCCCATTGTCAATAATAACAATAGATAATCCTAAAACTAAAGGCCAGAAAAATTTTATGGTCATAATCGCGGTTTCTAGGGTCATATTCTGGAGAATATGTCAGTTTTTAGGCAATTTACTGATTATTTAACCAGATTGACGACGAATATTGCCCTTTTCCTGTTCCCGATTCCCTATTTACCCATTCTAATCGACAAAAAATCATAGCTTATCTGTGGATTCCACTTTTTTCCACTTCTGTCACCCAAAATTATGGGACTGACATCACCCCAAACCCTCTCGTATTCTAAGGTTATCGAGAGGAAAGAGAGGTAACAACCATGTTAGCCAGCCACCAAAATCAAACTTTTGTCCGTAACTACTTAATCGCAGTTATCTCCGTGGTGATGATGGGTGTGGGAGTTGCCGATCTCGTCAATAATCCCTCCCGAATCGCTCAACAAAACCGTCTTGATGGTTATGGTCGCTATGTTAGCGCTGGTTTGGTTAGCGGTGCGGTCAATAATATACGTTAATCTGCCTCTGATTCTCAAGCCTGTTGAAAAGGTGTGGGGAATTATGAATTATGAATTATGAACTGGGGAGAATAAATAAAAATAATCTCCTGAATACTGATAGCTAAAAATAACTGATAACTGAAACTGCTTAAACCCAAGAATGGAGAGCGCGTAATTGGGGCGTTTTTTTAGCTTGGTGGGTCTGCATTCTTTGTAAAACATCATCAAGAATTGTCACCGCTTCCCGGATATATTTCCCCTTATTAAGCATGACACATTCGGCCCTTTCGGCCATAGCGGCATCGGTAATCTCGGCCCGGGAAGGAATACTTTTCTTGACCAGATTTTCTAGAACTTGGGTAGCCCAAATTACTGGAATATGGGCTGCTTCGCATAACCAGAGAATTTCCTCTTGAATTTCTGCTAGTCTTTGATAGCCAATTTCTACGGCCAAATCACCCCGGGCAATCATCACCCCAAAAGGTTGTTTACCGGCGGCATGGATGATTAATTCGGGTAGATTTTTCACGGCTAAAGGTGTTTCTATTTTGGCCACAATTGCTTTTTGTCGCCAAGCATCCCCCAAACGACTTTGTAACTCTAGCTGTAGTGTCTCGATATCGCTGGCTTTTTGTACAAAGGAGTAACCGATAATATCGGCATTTTCGGCAATAAAATCTAAATCTTGCCGGTCTTTTGCGGTCAAAGGATCGATATTTAAAACCGTATCTGGGAAATTTAGTCCCTTATCTGCTTTGAGTTTTTCCCCTTTCTCCCTGGCGTGGGTAATTTTTAGTAAAAGACCTTCCGGCATTATGGCAATAACTTCAGCCCCAATATGACCATCATCAATCCAAACTTTCGCCCCGACGGGAATTTGGGGAATAATTTCCGGTTGGGAACAATTAGCCTGAAAATACTGAGGATGGGCAGTATGGGGCGGTTGGGTGGTTAAGAGGAGAAAATCCCCTTGATATAGTCTGGTTTGGGACTGGGGGGCTAAAATCTCTTCTAAACGGATTTTTGGACCCGCTAAGTCCATATAAACCTTACAGGTATCTCCATTGACTAAATTTTCGGGATTTTTGACCGCCTCGCGCAGATTTTCGATCATTCCCTGCCACTCTTTCGGGCTATCATGGGCGCAATTAATGCGAATACAGTCCATCCCGCAACGCAGTAATTGAGCGATAAAATCGGGGTCAGTTGCCGCCTCCGTCGGCATTGTCACCATAATTCGCACCCGACGCCGGGGGGAAGGCAGACCGAAAACTTCGGCGCTATGGGAAGCTAAAAGTTGATCTCCTTGGAAAAATGCCTCTAAAGGGGGATGTTTTGGCAATAATGAGGATTCTTGATGACAAACCGCCCCTAAAGTGGCAATTACGGCATCGAGAGTCGGTAAAACTTTTGATTCAATCCGGCCTAGGGAAGATAATCCCCAGGGCATTAAAGCTAATTGTAAATCCCGGATATCTTCTTGTCTCAGGGCGAGATAATAGGCTAAATTACGGGTGCTAGGTTGAAAATTCTCCTTTTCAATCAGGTTTTTCCACTGCTGCAATTTCTCCTCTCCTTCTACTGTCACAAAATGCCGTAACTTTTGCAGATGATGGAGGAGAGTTTGAGGGTAGGATAATTGTTCTCGTTTGAGTTGTTCTGAGAGAGTTAAAGACATAAAATCAAGTAAAAATTAAAAATCGTCAATTACTAAGGCAATACTCGCCTAGAAAATGATCACTTTTGCGGCTTATATTGCTCTTGGCTGGTTATGGGGTCAGTTATTGGGTATAATCTCTCTGTTTCTATACTAAGCAAATATCCCGTCTCTAGAAGTTAATTTTTGCTACGATTTATGTCGGTTATCTTCATGGTGAGTTGGGAAGTTTTGGTTTTCGGGAGTCGCTGGTCGGTGGTCGATACTAAAAAAGCTAGGTTTATCGGTGAAAAATTATCGATAAGCTTCTTTAATCTTATGCCTTTGATAAAATTAAAAATAATGGCGGACATTGGTTGAATAAATTATCTTTTTTGAGCTATATTAAAGGTGCATAAAGTTATTAGTAACTACATTATTAAGTTTTATGAAGGGAGGGAATGCTCCAGAATCGCGACTATAATGATTAAACAGATCATTCCTGTGTCGGCGAGAGCGAGAAAATATGTCTGCCACTGAATACGAAGCAATTATCGGTTTAGAAACCCACTGTCAACTGAACACCAGAAGCAAGATATTTTGTTCCTGTCCCACCAACTTCGATAGTCCCCCCAATACTAACGTCTGTCCCATCTGTTTGGGTTATCCGGGGGTGTTACCCGTCCTTAACCAAGAAGTCCTGGCCAGTGCCGTTAAACTGGGATTAGCTATCGATGGTAAAATCACACCTCATAGCAAATTTGATCGCAAACAGTATTTTTATCCCGACCTGCCGAAAAATTATCAAATTTCCCAGTATGATCTCCCTATTGTCGAACAGGGTCAACTAGAAATCGAGATCGTCGATAAAAAAACTAAGGAAGTTAGCCGCAAAATTATCGGCATTACCCGTCTGCACATGGAAGAAGACGCGGGAAAACTGGTTCATGCCGGCAGCGAACGTCTCTCCGGTTCCACCCATTCCCTCGTGGATTTTAACCGTACAGGTGTACCATTATTAGAAATTGTCTCGGAACCGGATTTACGCACCGGGGCCGAAGCGGCGGAATATGCCCAAGAATTACGGCGTTTAGTGCGTTATCTCGGCATCAGTGACGGCAATATGCAGGAAGGTTCCCTGCGCTGCGATGTCAATATTTCCGTTCGCAAAAAAGGCACTGAAAAGTTCGGGACTAAGGTAGAAATTAAAAATATGAACTCCTTTAGTGCTATCCAAAAAGCCATAGAATACGAGATTGATCGACAAATTGAAGCGATCGAAAATGGTGAACCAATCGTACAGGAAACCCGTCTTTGGGAAGAAGCTAGTCAACGGACGATTAGTATGCGGAAAAAAGAAGGTTCTAGCGATTATCGCTATTTTCCCGAACCGGATTTACCCCCCCTAGAAGTCTCCCCCGAACAGTTAAAAGCTTGGGCGGAAGAATTACCAGAATTACCCGCTCGTAAACGTCGTCGTTATGAAGAAGAATTTGGTCTTTCCGCCTACGATGCCAGGGTTTTAACCGATGATCGCACCGTGGCCGAATATTTTGAAACTGCTGTAATTGCGGGGGCAAATGCGAAATTAGTCGCTAACTGGATCAGTCAAGATATCGCCGCTTATTTGAATAATAATAAGCTGACGATCACAGAAATCGCCCTGCAAGCGTCAGACTTAGCCGAATTAGTTAAACTGATTGAAACCGGAACAATTAGTGGTAAAATTGCTAAGGAAATTTTACCCGAACTTCTCACTCAAGGCGGTTCACCCAAAGCGCTGGTGGAAAAGAAAGGATTAATACAAATTTCTGACACTTCTGCCATCGAAAAACTGATCGAGGACATTATCGCCGCCCATCCAAG
The DNA here is from genome assembly GCF_020245605.1 of Microcystis sp. M061S2. NCBI lineage: Bacteria > Bacillati > Cyanobacteriota > Cyanophyceae > Chroococcales > Microcystaceae > Microcystis > Microcystis sp. M061S2. The sequence goes on from NZ_JADBUP010000020.1 coordinate 25,748, forward strand.
CGAGTTAGAAAAATTCCGGGCAGGTAAAACCAATCTTAAGGGATTTTTTGTCGGTCAAGTCATGAAAAAAAGCGGCGGTAAGGCCGATCCTAAATTAACTAGCCAAATCTTAGATCAAAAACTTTCTGGTTAGTTATATTCAGTGATCAGTAATCAGTAATCAGTGGGGAGCTTTTTTTCAGTGATAAGTAAACAGTAATCATTGAACTTAAAACTCAAATCTGATAACTGGTAACTGATAACTGATAACTGGTAACTGATAACTGGTAACTGATAACTGATAACTGATAACTGATAACTGATAACTGAAAATGACCTCGCAATTAAAGCCTAATAGCCCGAAAATTCTCGCTGTTGTCAACGGTAAAGGTGGTGTGGGTAAAACCACCACTGCGGTCAATTTAGCGGCAATTTGGGGGCAGAATCAGCGTGTTTTGCTGGTGGATGCGGATCCGCAGGGTTCCTCCACTTGGTGGGTAGAAAGAAATCAAGCGGGTATGGTATTTGATTTAGCCAAGCAAATTAATACAGAGAAATTAGGAGAATTGCGTCAAATTATCGAGTACGATCTGATCGTGATTGACACACCACCAGCTTTGCGCTCCGAATTACTGACGGCAGTAATAGCAGAATCAGATTATTTAATTTTACCGACTCCTCCCGCACCGATGGATTTAATGGCTTTAATTGACACGGTACGCACGGCAGTTAAACCCCTAGGAATTGCCTATCGGGTTTTGTTAACGAAAGTGGATTCCCGTAGTCTTAAGGAAACTTTGGAAGCACAAAATACTTTATTAGAATTAGGTATTCCTGCCTGTCATGCTTTTGTCAGAAATTATAAGGCCCACGAAAAAGCCGTTTTAGACGGGGTAGCTATTACCAATTGGCGCGGTAAAAATGCCCAAGAAGCCAGCGCCGATTATCGTCGTGTGGCCGAAGAATTAGAACGGGATTGGTAGATTTATGGACAGGTTTTCTAAGCACAATATTTTTGCAGTAAAGAAATCACTAAATCTAGACCATCGGGCTGAACTTGAACAGTATAGGCTTCGGCTTCAATTTGTCTGCTAAAACCCTGATAATTCATAAAAAATCTTCTGGTCATTGCCGGTGGTTCTATGGCTAAATTAAGAGCTTTAACTGTTTTGCCCCCATGACAAAGTTGAGCGGCATGGACAGCTTCATGAATTAATGTTGGCCGGGCAATACCTAAGTCAAAAACTAGGGGATGAATCCAAATAATTCTAGTTTTACTATCAAATAAACCGTAGGCTCCTCGCACTGGTGGCGGGGCAAGTTTGACGATAAAATTGTGTTTTTCTAAAGTTTTTTGCAGCAGTGAAAAATCAGGATTCGCCGCCGCTAAATTTTCTCCTGTGGCTAATTGCATCCCTAGAAAAACAGCAGCGATTGTGTAATAAATGCCCATCGGGTGATAGTTCCTATTAAAGAAAAATCCAAATTAGCAAGAGGTTATTCATTGATGAATCGAACCATCGGGGAGAATTGTTCCCGTTAAAATTGCTCCAGTTAATTTCACCATAATACGCTTACCAAAGCCAATTTTTGCCCCGCGTAAATCTGCCGCCGACAGATCCGCCCCGCTTAAATCCGCTCCGATGAGATTGGCTTCCTGTAAATTTGCGCCTTTAAGGTTAGCTTCGAGGAGATTGGCGCGAAAAAGATTAGCTTTGTACAGATTGGCTTTTTCTAGGTTAATTTTGTGCAGGAAGCTATCGCTTAAGTCGGCATGGCTTAAATCTGCCCCGATGAGACTGCGACTAGAGAGATCTTTTTCTTTCAGGTTGGCTCCCTGTAAATCGGCTCCGTTTAAATCCCGATAGTGAGGGCGCCAGGCGGCATGATTGTGGACCTGATGGTTATTCTGGGAGTGGCTGTGTTGACTGTGGGTTTGTTGACTGTGGGTTTGTGAATTTTGGCCGGGTTGGCTAGGGTGAGGCTGATAGGGAGAAGCAGTTTTATAGGCGTGGGCGGGCTGTTTTTCAGTTTTAGGGGCGGAATTGGAGCGTTTAGGAGAATTTTGATGAATTTGCCGCAATTGTTCCCTAGCTTGGTTAATTTCTTGCAGTTTAGCCGTGGCTTTTTCCAAAAGACGCTGATTATCTTTGGGAATGCGATCGGGATGCCAAATAAACACCAAATCTTTGTAGGCTTGATTGATCTCATCGAGAGATGCCCCATGATCTAACCCTAAAACTTTATAGTATCGCTCCAATTCTTTCATCATCGAAGTCCTAATACAAGGATAAAAGCATTAATGGCCACAATTTTGCTGAGTCTTGTCGGATTTTCTAGGAGAGGATTTCTTTCAGGATAATTTGACTCTGGGAGAGTTGCCATAAAATTTGAGAAAATGTCTGGTAATTAAGAAAATCTCGTTTTTCTATCCTGTTTTGTGGCGTAACTGTATAGCACATAACAGCAAAATTAGCAAATTTTTGATACAAAACTTAATTTTTGCTGTTGGGGGTTAGGGAGAGGGAAGTGGGGAAGTGGGGAAGTGGGGAAGTGGGGAAGTGGGGAAGTGGGGAAATTGAACTAAAACCCCAAAACCCCAAGACCCCAAAACCCCAACACCTAAAACCTGCCGACCGCCGACCGCCGACCGACTGCTGTATGATAAAACTTGTCCCGATAGGATAAATCAAGGTTGTGAAATTTGGTCAGTGGTTGGGGTTTATCTGTTTAATAATGGCTCTGTATGTATTGTGGCAGATTCGACAGCTGTTATTATTGATTTTTATGGCGATCGTGTTTACTGTAGCCTTAAATAGATGTGTGAAAGGATTGCAGAGATTAGGTATTAAAAGGGGTTTGGCTATTTTAATTACCCTGCTGACGAGTCTGGGAATTGCGATTTTATTTTTTATAATTATTGTTCCCCCCTTTATCGAACAGTTTCAAAAATTAATTGAACTTTTACCGCAAGCTTGGGATTTAGTCCGTAATAACTTGATTCGATGGCGACAACAATTCCAATTTGATTGGTTGCCATCCCTGCCTAATTTAACTGATTTAGTCCAGCAGTTACAACCTTTAGGAACCTTTGTTTTTAGTAACTTTTTTACCTTCTTTTCTAACTCAGTTGCGGCCATTTTGCAATTATTATTCGTGCTGGTGTTAGCAATGATGATGTTAGTCAACCCCCAACCCTATCGACAAGCTTTCTTAAAATTATTTCCTAACTTCTATCGTCGTCGTGCTGAGGAAATTCTTACCCTATCGGAAGCAGGTTTAGGTAATTGGTTGTTGGGAATTGCCATTAGTTCAACTATGGTAGGATTATTAAGTGGTTTCGGTCTTTTCGTTCTACAAATTAATCTAGTTCTCGTTCATGCTATCCTAGCAGGATTACTCAATTTTATCCCTAATATCGGACCGACTGCTAGTGTGATTTTTCCGATCCTCATTGCTGTTATCGATGCACCTTGGAAAATTGTCGCTATTCTGATTCTCTATTTTATTATCCAAAATGTCGAAAGTTATTTGCTGACACCAACTGTCATGGCTAAACAGGTATCTTTACTACCAGCAATTACCCTAATCGCTCAAATTTTCTTCGCTCAAATATTTGGCATCTTAGGTTTATTATTGGCTTTACCTTTGACAGTGGTAGTAAAAACATGGTTAGATGAATTACTATTCAAAGACATTTTAGATCAATGGGATCACGTCCATAAAAAATCTTAAATAATCTCGGCAAAAGTCATGAAATTAATCATTCTTACTCTCGTTATTTTATCTAATTTTTTTGCTGCTCTCCCAGCTAAGTCTGAAACGGTTCTAGAAAAAATTAAACGCACGGGATTATTAGAAGTAGCTATGAGAGAAGATGCGATTCCTTTTGGCTATCGAGATAGTAATAATAATTTGCAGGGATTATGCTTAGATTTTATCCAATTGCTCAGAGGGGAACTAAAGCATAAATTAAACCTCCAGATCATCAGTGTCAAAATTTATAAATCAACTTTATTTAATCGCTTCCAGTTATTGGAAAATAAAACCGTTGATTTCGAGTGTGGTCCCAATAGTATCAGAAAAAATATACCTGATGGTGTCAGTTTTTCCCGTCCTTTTTTTGTGACTGGAACTCAGTTTTTAGTTCGGAGTGATAGTCAGAAGAATTTTAACTTTTCCTCGTCCTTAGAAGGTATAAGTATTGGAGTTTTGCGAGATACCAGCACTCAAGAATTATTAAGACAAAAATATCCTCTTGCTACCTATCAAGAATTTCAAGGAGTGACGGGAAGACTGCGGGGTATCCAAAGTTTAAGAAGGAATAGAATAGATGCTTTTGCTAGTGATGGTATTCTGCTAATTGGAGAAGCTGTCATTCTCGGTTTATCCTTAGAAAAAGATTATCAACTTATCCCCCGCAATCCTTTAAATTGTGATTATTATGGTTTCATTCTTCCCGCTAATGATCCCCAATGGCAAGAGTTTATTAATGGGGTTATCGTCACCAGTGAGAACAGAAATATTTTTAAAACATGGTTTACTGAAGTTGCTTCCTATTTTATAGATACCTGGCAATATTGTCGTAATAATCCCCAAAAATCCCAGTAAAACTTAACGATTATGCCCCAAAAAAAAGATATATTTTGGTTAATTGGTTGCGCGACAATAATCCTGTTTATTTGCAGTGCAACCAGACATATTTTATTTCAATCTAATGCTCTCGATCTTGGTTGGTTTGATCAGGGAGTTTACCTAATTTCTCAAGGTAAACTACCGATTATATCTTTTGTTGACTACCATATTTTAGGCGACCATATCGCTTTTATTCTCTATCCTATAGCCTTACTTTATAAAATTTATCCGAGCGTTTATTGGCTGCTTTTCTTACAAGCTTTTTCCCTTTCTCTTGGTGCTTTTCCCCTCTGGCAATTGGCAATAGAAGCGGGATTAAAAGAAAAACAAGCTTATACATTAGCCTTAGTTTATCTGCTCTATCCCCTGATTTTTAATGTTAATCTCTTTGATTTTCATCCAGAAGTGATCGCAGTGCCAGCGATTTTTTGGACAATTTTGGCAGCAAGATTAAATAATCTCTGGGGATTTTGTCTAGGAATCATTATTATTCTCGGTTGTAAAGCAATTCTCTCTTTAACATTGTTGGGAATGGGTATCTGGTTACTTCTCTGGGAAAAGAAAAAAATCCCCGGAATAATTGCCATGATTACCGGCATTCTTTGGTTTATTATCACCACGAAGTTATTAATTCCTCTCCTGACAGGAAAATCAGCAGTTATTGAAATGGCTGATTCTCGATATAGTTATCTAGGAGATAGTTTACCAGCAATTATCTTTAATCTTTTCCTCAAACCCGATCTTGTCTTGGGAAAAATCTTTACTGGCAATAATCTAGAATACCTAATCCTATTAATTATTCCCTTAGTTTGGGGTTTATCCTGGCGCTATTCTGCGCCAATAATTGCCGCTATTCCCGCACTCGCTTTAAATTTATTGGCAGATCATGCCCCACAAAAAAACTTAACTACTCAATATTCCCTGCCAATTTTGCCCTTTTTATTTCTAGCGGTTATCGCCACTTTAGCCCATAATAGCAGCTGGTTGAAGCAGCCTAAATGGATAATTACTTGGGCAATTATTGCCTTTTTTGCCTTAGCTAAATACGGCTATTTTTGGTCACTGTATTTAAATTCCCTCGATACTTGGTCCGCCACCCAAAAAGCTCTAACCCAAATTACCACCAGTGAGAGTGTCTTGACTACTTCTAGAATTGCCCCCCATCTTACCCATCGAGAAATGATCAAATTAACGATCGAAGGTTCCCAATCCCTAGATTTAAATCAATTTAATTATATCCTACTCGATCGCCGTCATCCCGGTTGGTCTAGTTCACCAGAACTAATTGATGATCACTTAAATAAACTGAATCACAATGAGAACTTTCAGTTAATCTTTAATGAGGATGATGTGTTTTTATATCGGGCCTTGACAACCCCTCAAGAAACAAAATAATTTTTCGTTCCACCGATTCCAATAAATTTTCTTTATCGACGGGAAACCAGACAATATCAGCATCGGCACGAAACCAAGTGCGCTGACGTTTGGCAAATTGACGGGTGTGGAGGATAATCAGATCGATCGCCTGTTCTAAAGAAACTTCTCCGAGGAGATATTGCTTAATCTCTGCATAACCCAAAGTCTGCAAAAGTGGCAAATCCCAACCGTATTTATCCCCCAAATTCTGCACCTCTGCTACTAATCCCCTGGCGATCATTTGATCAGTACGAACAGTGATCCGCTTGCCTAAACTTTCTGGGGAACAATCTAAACCAATTTGTAAAATCGGATAAGTGGGAGGATTTTCTCCCTGCTGACTAGAGATAGGTTTTCCTGTCAGATAAAAAACCTCTAAAGCGCGTAAAGTCCTGATCTGATCATGGGGATGAATTTTTTTAGCGGCATCTTCATCTACCTGGGTCAGAATTTGATAGAGATAGGATTGTCCTAAAGCTTGTAATTGCTGCCTTAAATCCGGTTGAGGAGAAACCCTCGGTATTTTTAAACCTTTGACAATGGACTTGATATAAAGTCCCGTACCACCAACCAAAAACAGAGGAGAATACTGGAGATTGCTGATTAAATCCTCAGCTTGTTCTTGGTACTGTGCTAGGGTAAAATTATCTTTAGGAGCGCAAATATCAATTAGATAATGGGGAATTCGCTGACATTCTTCTAAGCTAGGTTTAGCGGTACCAATATTAAATTCTCGATAGATTTGTCGGGAATCGGCACTGAGAATTACTGAATTAAACTTTTCAGCCAATTGTAGGGCTAAACTGGATTTTCCTGTGGCAGTTGCGCCACAAATAACAATTAAAATAGGTAAAGAGGAAGTAGTCATCAATGCTACATGACAGTGAACAGTAATCAGTGAAAAGACAGGAATGTTAAGCTAAGACGGGTGCATCCCACATTTGCAGAAATACCGACAATCAGCAATTATCAGTGACTCTTAAATTAGTACAAAAATATGAACAATCGCGTGTAAGCATCTCACAGTTAAACTAATGCGCGGAGGGTTTGGGGGGTAGAACCCCCCAAAAGCTTGGATTGAGTGATAAAACCGAAAGTAACGCCCAATTTTAGGAGAAAGTTTCCGCTTAAAAATCCCAAATTAGTAGATTGACAAAAATTGAGATGCACCCGATTAACAGCTTATCAGCAAGAAATTAAGTTTGTCATTAATTTTCGTTGAACAAAAAAAACAGCACCCATCAGGATGCTGTTTGTCAAGAAAATGTTACAAAACTTAAGCTAAAGCCGCCATTTTCACATCGTTATTAGCGAGGATATTTTGTAACTCCTCCGCGTCCACGGTTTCTTTTTCCACTAACATTTGCGCTAACTGGTCCAAGATGGCGCGGTTATTGACTAAAACCTCTTTAGCGCGACGATAGGCCTGTTCCACTAGGTTACGCACTTCCTCGTCAATAGCTGCCGCAGTTTCATCGGAGAAATCTCGATCGGAAGCGATATCACGACCTAGGAAAACATTACCATTTTGACGACCTAAGGCCACCGGTCCGAGGCGATCGCTCATGCCGAAACGAGTTACCATTTGCCGCGCTACTCGTGCCACCTGTTGCAGGTCATTAGAAGCACCCGTAGTCACTTCTTCCTCACCGAAGATAATTTCTTCAGCTAAACGACCCCCCAAAGCTACAGCCATCTGATTTTGCAGATAAGCGCGAGAATATAACCCGGATTCCATGCGATCCTCGCTGGGAGTGAACCAAGTTAAACCCCCAGCGCGACCGCGAGGAATAATACTAATTTTTTGGACGGGATCGTAATCCGGCATTAAAGCACCCACCAAAGCGTGACCAGCTTCATGGTAAGCCACTAAAGTTTTGCGTTTTTCGCTCATGACGCGATTTTTCTTCTCAGGGCCTGCTAGGACACGATCAATCGCATCGTTGATCTCATCCATGGAAATCTCGGTTAAGTTGCGACGTGCCGCTAAAATTGCGGCTTCGTTGAGCAAATTAGCTAGATCGGCACCAGTAAAACCGGGGGTACGACGGGCAATTTTATCGAGATCCACGTCTTGAGCCAAAGTTTTGCCTCTGGAGTGGACATTAAGGATTTCCTTACGACCAGCGTAATCGGGACGATCTACCACTACTTGGCGATCGAAACGACCCGGACGTAATAAAGCGGCATCCAGCACATCGGGGCGGTTAGTGGCGGCGATAATGATAATACCTGTATTACCTTCAAAACCGTCCATTTCCGTTAATAATTGGTTGAGGGTTTGTTCCCGTTCATCGTTACCCCCCCCTAAACCGGCGCCCCGTTGACGACCGACAGCATCAATCTCATCGATAAAAACTATACAAGGTGCATTCGCTTTCGCTTGTTCAAATAGGTCGCGGACGCGAGAAGCACCCACCCCGACGAACATTTCCACGAATTCCGAACCGGAAATGCTAAAAAACGGGACTCCTGCTTCTCCAGCTACTGCGCGAGCGAGCAGGGTTTTACCTGTCCCCGGAGGACCGACTAAAAGGACTCCTTTGGGGATTTTTGCCCCAATTGCCGTGAAGCGATCGGCATTTTTCAGGAAGTCCACCACTTCGTTTAATTCTAATTTTGCCCCTTCAATCCCGGCCACATCACCGAAAGTAACCTGGGTTTGGGGTTCCATCTGTACTCTTGCTTTCGATTTGCCGAAGTTCATCGCTTGGGAGCCAGGACCACTTTGAGCGCGACGGAGCAAGAAAAATAGACCAACAAGAAGCAATATGGGGAAAAATAGGCTACTGAAGGCTCTTACCCATACTCCTTCTTCTCTTTGGGGCAGTACGGAAATATCAACGTTATTTTCTGCCAAGATGTTGATTAATTGCGGATCGTTGGGCAGGTTAACTAATACATTTGCACCATCTTGGGTGGGTACGATCGCTCGTTGCCGGTCGGCACTTAAGCGCACGGTTTCTACTTTACCTTCGCGTACTTCCTGTAAAAATTCACTATACTTCCAAGTTTGTTGGACTGCTGGCTGGCGATCGAAGAAAGCTGAGGCCAAGGCAAGGACTACGATTAACAATAGGGCATATAGTCCCGCATTGCGCCATTTTTTGTTATTACCGTTTTTGTTCACGCTGTCGAACTCCTGATAAATTGAGGATGATCTTATCGGTTGTTAAGGGGTTGTTAATTTATGTTAACGTTTCTCAGGAACAGTGGACAGGTTTTTTTTTAATATGCCCGTTCTAGTCCTCAATGGGGGTTAGCTGTTGGGGGTTGGCAGTGGGGGAGACCACTTCTTGCGCGTTGCGGGGCAGCGGGGAGCGGGGGTGAAAAAAGCTGATAACTGATAACAAGGGACGAATCTAAAACCTAATACTAAATCTGGTTATTAAAAACTGATTATTTATTCTCCGTTTTGCATGAGTGCCTCTTGCATGAGTGCCTCTCCTCATAAGTAAACTATACTCAACGGATTTAGTATAATTTGTTCAGCTAAAAGCTTTGATTTACTTAGTTTCTAGCCTTCTTTTTCGGGGGGAGAATTGCCAGATTCTTTACTGGGAGCCTTTTGAACCCCCAAAAATTGATTATGCAAGAAAGCTAATCAATGATAAAGTCTTGAAGCCTTTGTCAAAAATGAGCTTATTTTTTAGACAAATTACTGCATTTTTAACATCCATTCTACTGCGCGTTCATACAGTTCTAAATTACCAGTTTTTATCAAGGCATTAGCGGCTTTTTGCAAATAGTTAAGGCTCGCTACTCGACTACTAGGATTTTTATCATCGTAGGTGGCAAGAGCCAAGTTATAATAAGCTTCGCCATAATTTGGCTGATAAGTAATTGCTAATTGATAATCAGTGATCGCTCCCTTCTTATCGCCTATTTTTTCCTTAACTAAACCTCGATTATAGTAAGCTTCAGCGTAGTTAGATTGGAGAGCAATAGCGATATTTAAATCCTCCAAAGCTCCGGCATTATCTCCCAAATCAAAGCGAATAACTCCCCGGTTATTGTAGATGATCGGATTATTGGAATTCAATCTAATTGCCCTATCTAAATCCTCTAAAGCACCCTCTTTATCCCCAGTTTGTCGTCGAATAATACCACGATTATTATAGGCGATCGGATTGGCCGATATTCTCGGTGTTACTTGTACATTATCGGGAATAGTAGCGGTATCGGTGCGTGCATTTCCCCGATTACTATACACTGTCACATCGATAGGATTAATGCTCAAAGATTGCAGATAATCTGTAATCGCTCCTTGGTCATCTCCCACGTCAGCGCTACTATTACCACGACTATAGAAAATTCTCGCATCCCGGACTTTTTGTAGGAATACATTATAATCCTCGATCGCTCCCTGTTTATCCCCTTTTTCAAAACGCGCATTGGCCCGTTTATGATACCCTTCTGGATCGTTAGGATGGGCAACTATATAAGTAGTATAATCTCTTTCGGCCGCGGCAAAATTTTTCAGAGCAAAATAAGCATCTCCCCGCGCTTGAGCATGACAAGAGACGTTATAATTAGGACGAAAATCGGGTTCTCTGGAGTCATAAAAATAATTTCTGTCGGCAGATTCTTGGATATTTTCGCTACAGACAGAGCGAGAAGTAAAACTAGGTATATTAATCCGATCATCTTGGGCTAAGGCAATACTATAATTATCTACTGCCTCCTGATAACGCCCTAATTTATACAGCACTAATCCTCGATGATAGTGAGCGGCTGCATCATGACGATTTCGTGCAACTGCTGCAGTAAAATCCTCTAAAGCTCCTGCGTATTCTTGATATTTATTGGCTCGCATTAACCCCCGATATACATAAGCTTTTGCGTCTTGGGGTTGCAGATAAATTGCTTGGTTATAATCTTGAATTGCCCCTTGATTATTGTTGAGTCTTAGGTGAGCATAACCCCGTTTAATAAATGCTCTAGCATGGGGAATTTTATCGTAGTTGGGATTAATACGGATGACAAGTGCTAAGTCTTTGATGGCTCCATTATAATACTCGATCGCTGTTTGATATCCTTGAAGGGAATTATTCGATAAATTGGCTAATTCTACTTCCTCGTCAGCCATTTCAATTTGTACTCTGGCACGGTTTTGATAACTGCTAGGACTATTCTTGGCTAAAAATAGTTTGGGTGAGCATTTTAAAACGATTTTATAATCCTTAAAAGCATCTCGTTTTCTCCCTATCTTTTCTAAAGCTATGGCCCGATTATAATAGAGTTCAATTAGATCGGGTTGGTATAAAATAGCCAGGTCATAATCTTTGATAGCCTCTGCATAATTTCCCCACCGAGAGTATAGCTGTCCTCGATGATAATAGCCGCGATAATTTTCAGTTTCATAACCGATAAAACGCTGATAATAATCTAAAGCCAAGGATTGATGATCGAGCAAAGACGCAACACTTGCTAGGTTAAAGTAAACTTCACTTTCATTGGGATTATATTTAAAGGCTTGCCGAAAATCTGCTTGAGCAGCTTCTAATAATTTTAGCTGATGCTGCTTCCTTATTGGCCTTTCTGACTCAATAAGGGGTGTTTCTTCCTCAATAACAGGGATTTCCTCAACTATAGGTTTTTTTTCCTCAATAACAGGGATTTCCTCAACTATAGGCGTTTCTTCCTCAATAACAGGGATTTCCTCGGCTATAGGGGTTTTTTCTTCCTCTATCGCCATGGCTAACTTTAACTTACCTCTTTGATAATAGGCTTGAGCTAGTAACTGTCGATCTTTGAATCCAGGAGCATTATAATTACTATACCAAATGTATTGACTGAAATCATCGATCGCACCGTTTCGATCGTTGATTTTTTCTCGCGCCATTCCCCGTTGAAGATAAAGTTTAATCGTACTAGGATCGCTAGGGTAGACTCGCAGAGTGGTCGAATAATTAGCAATTTCTCTTTTGAGAGCATTAGTATCAACTTCTTCCTTAGAAATAACGGGACATTGTAGGTTTTCTACTGCTTTCACCGAGCTAACTGCTAAACCAAATAATTCCCAAAACAACAGGGGAGACAATAAAAATATTTTTCTAAAAAGCTTGACATTTAAACTATTTTGTGCCGTGGGATTGGGGAGGGCTTGATCTGTGGGGGTTTTAGGGATTAAGGATTGTTGTGGCATGATGATTAAAAAAATTTGTAGTAAACTCAAATCTGAATTGCATCACTATCCGATTGTATTTGATAAAATACCTCAAAGGGGGTTCGATAGTCAAGACATTTTCGGGGATGGTTGTTAATTGACTCCACAACTTTTGCAGCTTCCTCCCGTTGGCTCTCTAGACTGGTTATGGCAAATTAGTAGTTTTAATGAGCTTAAAAACTTAGATAGTATGGAATCGAATAAGGCCAAAATATTTTTTGTTAGAATTAATATCCTGTCAAAGTAAGTTATCGAGACGCTATCGGGTCAAAATATCTAAAAGCACAGATAAATTTGACATCATCTTCGGTTTTATGGGTAAGATAGTTGTCTCTTGTCTTTTTTCTGTTCCTGTCTCGGATTTTCCTCACCTAACGGAAGATTTTTGAGGTTTACAGGAGAGCTTTTGATCTCAAACAGCCAAATTAACTCGATAAAATAAAAATTAATGGCAGTAAGGAGATAAAATTTATGGCTGAGTCAAAAAGCTGGGATTTTCAGAGATTTTGGCAAACTCTCGACTATTTTGATAGTATTCCCCTCTGGAGTTGTCTGCAAAAGCTGCTCGGTTTCGGGGAAGATAAAAAAATTCAGCTAACAAATGAGCAAGCAATGAAGACTATTTTAGTCATTGGTGGCGAAAATGCGATCGGTAGAAAGGTAATCGCTCAACTACAGCAGCAAAAGTATCAAATTCGCGCTTTAGTCGATAATATCGAGTCTGCACGTCAATTATTTGCTGAAAATGTCGATTTATTCGCTCTGCAAACCCCGCAATTATTCACGGGGATTGATGAGATTATCTACTGTCAAGGGGAGAATAACCGCCATAGTTTAGCTAATTTACTCGATTTACTGAAAAATACCGGAATAACCGCCGAAAAAACCCTCTTTGACTTTAGCAATCCCAGCAGTGATATAAAAGAAATCTGGGGTGCGGTGGATGATGTGGTAATGGGAGGAGTGAGCGAGAGTCAGATAACCCTGACTAGAGGACGCGCGCTCTTTTCTGGTATCGTTAGAACTGAAAATAACGGCGGTTTTGCCTCAGTTCGTACCAGAAACCTGAATCCTCCCCTAAATTTATCTAACTACGAGGGAATAGAATTACAGGTAGAAGGGGACGGAAAACGCTATAAATTAATTCTGCGTTGTGAAGGACGTTGGGACGGCATCGGTTACTGTTATTCTTTTGATACACTTGATCGCACCCTGCAAAGGATTTCTATTCCTTTTGGCGATTTAATCCCAGTGCTGCGGGCCAAAACCCTGCGGGAGGCAGCACCCTTTGATAGCAGTAGCGTCTATGCTTTGCAGTTAATGCAGAGTAAATTCGAGTACGATGGGGCCTTAAATCCCCGTTTCTCTCCGGGGTTATTTGCTTTAGAAATTGTCACAATTAAGGCCTACGGTGGCAAAAACCGCTTAATTATCGTTAAAGAAGGAGAAATCGCCGAAAAAAGCCTTTTAGATGCCAGTGGTTATCCCTACGAAGCGATCGATTCTGCCCAGATTTTCGCTAAACTTAATTAATTTAAATAAGCTTGGATCTCAAGTTAAACTACAGAACATCGGGTTAAGATCATGACTATCGGGAGCATAATTAAGGAGGTATGTTCATGAGTGAACAGAATCCCTACGAACAACTTGGGGTTACTGAAGAATCCTCTTTTGAAGAAATTCAAGAGGCCAAACAAAGACTGGTGCAACAGTATCAAAATGATAGCAAAATTGTCGAATTGATCGAGGCGGCCTACGATTCCGTCCTCATGGATCGACTGCGGATGCGACAGGAGGGTAGAATTAAAGTACCCGATCGCATTCGTTTTCCCGAACGTCTGGCAATTCCGGTGGAAAGTAAACCAGTTACTAGCAGCAAATCTCCTCACTGGTGGCAAAGCTCAATCGATACACCTTCTGCACAGGATATCGGCGTACCAGCAGTGATTTACGCTTGTTTAGGAGCAATAACGCTGTTAGTTCCCGATCCCAGTGGCTCCCTCTTACCGCTGCTCTTAGCTTTTGGCGTTTTCGTTAATATCTATTTTTTCAACCGCAAAGAAAAACGTTTTGGCCGCGCCTTACTATTCACTCTCGCTGGTTTAGTGCTAGGAGTCGCTCTGGGAGCGGGATTAGCCAGTTTAGCGGCCAAGGCTGATTTGAATATTTTCGGTGATCGCCAAATTTATGCGCTCGTCACTTTTCTGATCTTTTGGGTGATTAGTAGTTTTTTCCGTTAACCAATCGCTCGTAGGGAGCCTAAGATCACGTCCACTGCTTCCCCAAGGTTATTGACGATATAATCAGGCTCGTAGCTCTCTAAACGGGAACGGCTGCGAATCCCCGATAATACGCCAATAACCTTAATATTTTGGCTCTTAGCTGCGGCAATATCCGCTTCCGTATCCCCCACCATCCAAGTGTCGGCAGCCGCCGGCAGTTCCTTAGCGGCCTTAGCCATAAGCAGGGTTTTGTCGCGCACGTCGTTGGTTTTGGTGTAATTATTATTTAGACAATAACGACGATTAGCGGCGAAAAAACGACCGATATCGTGGCGATTAAAGGCATGATCTAGCTCGGATACCCGCCGCATCGTCATCACGACTAAATCGATCTTTAACTCTTGGATTTTCTGGAGAGTTTCCAAAGAACCAACCACCGGGCGATCGTGGACAAGATAGGGTAAAGTATGGACAGTTTGACGACGAAGATGGGCAAATTTACGCGCTTGATCTTCATCTAATCCTGACATTTCGCCGATACGCTTCTCAGAAACCTGATCCCGTTTTAACTGCCAGAATTCCGCTTTCGATAATTCCCCGATAATTTGACCTTTATAGGCGGTTTTCTGTAAACAGTCTTGATAAACTTGGTAATATCGCTCCGATACGTCCATTATCGGGCCGTCAAAGTCGCTAATTAGTCTCAACATCGCTCTAATACTTCTCGCTTTATTAATTTTTATATACAAGTTACCCTAGAGTCTTGACAATGACAAGGGTTTTGTCGGGAAAAAAATTAGGGATGAGGGAAGTGGGGTGTGGGGTGTAGGGTGTGGGAAGTGGGGTGTGGGGTGTAGGGAAATGGGAAAATTTCAACTAATACCCCAACCTCTAACCCCTCACTGATCACTGATCACTGATGCTTCCCCTTCCCTAGTCTGGACGGTTAGCTTAAAATAAATGTAAGGATATGTAAACTTTCGTAACTATCTCGCCAATTGGCTAACCAATGATCCCAACAACTTCTTTATTCGCACCCGTTGAAGATGATCTCCGTCTTTTGACCGATAACTTAAAAAACCTCGTCGGCGCTCGTCATCCCATTTTAGCGGCGGCAGCAGAACACTTGTTCGAGGCCGGTGGTAAGCGCGTTCGACCGGCGATCGTGTTGTTAGTGTCTCGCGCTACCATGTTAGACCGGGATATCACTCCCCGTCATCGTCGATTAGCGGAAATCACGGAGATGATTCACACTGCCAGTCTCGTCCATGATGATGTGGTAGATGAGGCAGAATTGCGGCGCAGTGTTCCCACCGTTAACAGTTTATTTGACAATCGCGTGGCGGTTTTAGCGGGGGATTTTCTTTTCGCTCAATCCTCTTGGTATCTAGCTAATTTAGATAATTTAGAAGTGGTAAAATTGCTCTCAGAAGTGATCCGGGATTTTGCTGAAGGGGAAATTCAACAGGGAATTAATCGCTTTGATACCAGTATCTCCTTAGAAGCTTATCTAGAAAAAAGTTACTACAAAACTGCTTCTTTAATTGCCAATAGTGCCAAAGCAGCCGGGGTATTAAGCGATCAATCGGCCGAAGTTAATCATCATTTATATAATTATGGTCGTGATTTAGGATTAGCTTTTCAAATCGTCGATGATATTCTCGATTTTACCTCCCCCACGGAAGTATTAGGAAAACCCTCTGGCTCCGATTTGATCAGTGGCAATATCACCGCTCCCGCTCTCTTTGCTATGGAGGAAAATCCCTATATAGAAGTGTTAATCGAGCGGGAATTTAGTCAGGAAGAAGACATCGAAAAAGCTCTTGATTTTATTCACTCTGGCCAAGGTATTCCTCGCTCAAAAGAATTAGCAGCTCAATATGGACAAAGTGCCTTAAAACACCTTGACTGTTTAGCTTCTTCTCCCTCAAAAGACGTGTTAATCGAGCTAGTAGATTATGTTTTGAGCCGAATTTATTAGGGAATCATAGTTCTCGCCGTAGCAATAGTCCAAGCATCGACTAATAATAAAAATAGGGTGAGAATAAAAAGAATTCCATACATCCAAGGCTGAGAAAGGGGGCGAATATCGGTCATATCCAAGTTAGTTTTTTCCTCGATTATTTTGACCATGCGATTAAACCCCACTACTCGCATCGGTAATAAATAGGCTTTTTCCGCGGAGCGATCAAGGAAATAATAAACTAAACCACCCTGTCCCGTACTGCGACATTTAAGTTCTTTTATATCTGTCCAATTTAACCACCAACCAGAGCGAAGAAAAGCAGGAAACCATTGGGGATAGGTAACTTGTATCCCTGTTTCTGATAAAATGACTCTTTCACTTAAAGCTCCGTATAAAGCGATTAATCCTAAGCTAATTCCTACCCAGAGAAAATTGGGATTAACGGGGGAATTAGTGACTTTTGCTAAAAAGGGTAAAGGGATGGTTAACGCTATGTATAAACTTAATAAAGTTACCCGAATTATTGGTGATATCCGAAAAGTTGTTGTCTCGTTCATTTGATAACCCTAATCAGTAAACAGTAAACAGTAATCGGTGAAAACACAGCAGAAAACTGCCACTTAATACTTTAACACTTTAACACTTAATACTGCTCACTGAAAACTCAAAACTGATCAGTTATCACTGAGTCTCCTTGTCCCCAAAAACAATCGTATTTAGTCACTTCAATATCCCCAAAAACTTTGACTTGACAAGCAAGACGACGGTTATTATCGGGGTTGTGGGGAGGTAAAGAAAGACGCGCTTTTTCCCTCCAATTTATAGCAGAAACTTCGCCCACAATTGCCACCGCACAGGTTCCACAGCTGCCGATGCCGCGACAATTGATTAACTGGGAACCGCCATTATACAAAGAAATGTCATGTTTTAATAATATGCGACGGAGATTTTCACCTCGATCGCAGGTGATTGTTTGACCGTAAACTGTTATTCTAGGCATTAGGGGCGTGATTTTAACTTGCTACAGTTATTAATTAATATTAACACTTATTGACTATTTCTATGAACAATGGTAAGCGCATTTGGGTCTATGACACTACTCTCCGGGATGGGGCCCAGCGAGAAGGTATTTCCCTCTCCCTAGAAGATAAAATTAAAATCGCTAGGGAATTAGATCGAATGGGTATTCCTTTTATCGAAGGCGGTTGGCCGGGCGCAAACCCTAGAGACGGTCAATTTTTCTGGAAACTGCACGAAGAACCCCTAAAACAAGCGGAATTAGTCGCTTTTTGTTCCACTCGTCGCCCCCAGATCGAGGCCCGGGAAGATCGGATGTTAACCGCCATTCTCGCCGCTAGAACCCGTTGGGTGACAATTTTCGGCAAATCTTGGGATCTGCACGTCACAGAGGGCTTAAAAACCAGTCTGGAGGAGAATTTAGCCATGATAGGAGATACGATCGAGTATCTACGCTGTCAGGGAAGACGAGTCATTTATGATGCCGAACATTGGTTTGATGGTTACAAAAATAACCCCGAATACGCCCTTTTAACCCTGAAAACCGCCAGGGCTGCCGGGGCCGAATGGTTAGTTTTCTGTGATACCAACGGTGGCACTTTACCCCAAGAAATCGCCCCGATTGTGGAGAAAGTGCGGCAGCAATTGGGCATCGATCCTGATAACGAAAATGGGACTAAATTAGGCATCCATGCCCATAATGACGCGGGAACCGCCGTAGCCAACTCCTTAGCTGCAGTTAACGAGGGCGCACGCATGATTCAAGGCACAATTAACGGTTATGGGGAACGCTGCGGCAATGCCAATTTATGTACTTTAATTCCCAATCTTCAGTTAAAAATGGGCTTTTCTTGCCTAGAAGAAAATCAATTAGGTCGATTGACGGGAACTAGCCGAAAAATCAGCGAAATGGTCAATTTAGCCCCAGATGATCACGCTCCCTTCGTCGGACGTTCCGCTTTTGCCCATAAAGGCGGTATTCACGTTTCTGCGGTGGCGAAAAATCCCCTGACCTACGAACATATTAACCCGGAAGCGATCGGGAATCAGCGCCGCATCGTCATTTCTGACCAATCGGGATTAAGTAATGTGTTAGCGAAAGCGCGCAGTTTTGGCATCGATTTAAATAAAGATGATCCCACCTGTCGGCAAATTTTGGAACGTTTAAAAATCTTGGAAAGTCAGGGTTATCAATTTGAGGCAGCCGAAGCTAGTTTTGAGTTATTAATGCGGGAAGCTTTGGCACAGAGAAGCCACCTTTTTGAATTAAAAGGATTCCAAGTTTATTGTGATATGCTGCGGGATAGTGATAATGCGATCGCTACAATTAAAGTACGGGTAAAAGAGGAAGATTTATTAGAAGTGGCCGAGGGTAACGGGCCTGTGGCTGCTTTAGATCGAGCTTTAAGAAAGGCTTTAGTCAAATTCTATCCCGAAATTGCTAACTTTCACCTGACCGATTATAAAGTGAGAATCCTCGATAGTGGTTCGGGGACGGCAGCGAAAACTAGGGTTTTAATCGAGTCCAGTAACGGTCAACAAAGATGGACAACCGTGGGAGTGTCTAGTAATATTTTGGAAGCTTCCTATCAAGCAGTAGTAGAAGGAATTGAATACGGTTTATATCTGCTGCAAAACAATAAACTAGAATTATCGGGTCAATTTTGTCCTTTGGGAATAATTTAGGGAGCAGTAATCAGTAATCAGTAATCAGGAGTCAGTATTCAGGAGATTATTTTTATTTATTCTTCCTATCCCCCCACACCTCACACCCCACTTCTCCACTTCCTGCTCCCCTTTCTGGGATTGAATGTTTCCTAGGATAATAATCTAGTGACGACCGAATTTTGCCAACGACGAGCTAGGGCCCGCAGATACATATTAACGGGAAACTGATAATATTCGATAATTAACCAGAGTAAACAAATAGCATGGCAAATAAAGGTTAAAATCGACCAAAATAGAGGCACCCATGACAAAGGACTCCCCTCGACCGGAGGAAAAAGATAGGCTCCCGTAGCCACAATTGCTGTGGGAAAAATCACAAATCCTAAACCGATAATTAAGTAAAAACCTGCCATCTCCATGCCTTCTCTCGGTAAACCCTGCCAATACTTACCATTCCAATACCAAGTTAAGGGTAATTGACTATCGGCCATTTTTAAAACCTGTTGTTCTAAATTAGCAGTAAAAATGTGTTGACAAAAGTTGCAAGCATAGGCTTCCATTAGGGGTAAAGTGGCGATTTTACCATGGCGACAGACGGGACAAGAATAGGTATCATGATAGTTTAATCGGGTTGGCTCGGTCATGGTAATGTGAGTGAGAGTAAAAAAGGCAATTGCAGATAGTTAACTTTTCCCTATTGATAACTAATTAAGCAAGATTGGGAGGAATTGCCGCTAGTTTTTGCAGTTGTTTTTCAATATTGGCCTTTAATTGGGTCCGGGAGATTTCTTTTCCTGTTTGAGCGGTGTGTGCATTTTCCAGAAAAATAATACTATCTACTTTTTCTACGGCAAATAATTGGAATAAAAGATGGGTTACGGGAATCAGGAGCGTTGATAGGGGTGAATTAGCAGTATTTTGAGCAGATATGGCCATTTTTTCCGTAGCAAAGGCATAGATTACCCTTTTCTCCTGTTGCGGCTGCTGCCGATGGGCTAAAGTGGTTAGTAACCAATCACCCTGGCTATTCTGAACCACATAGTATTGTAAATGTTTTAACTGTCTGGCCACGGCCGCGAGGACAGGATTAACCGCTTCTTCCATGACCACGGTGGCCAGTCCGTAATTGACCGCTTCTCGACTTAAAATATGCAGTTGGGCCTTTAATTTCATGGCTAATAATGTCTATAAACTAATCGATATTGACCATTCCTACCGGCGATTCATACCTTGATTCGCCAAGGCCATTTAAAATTGTCGTCGTGAAAAGATGAGGATGGAGATACCCAATAATAGACCAGTATAAACGAGACTGTAGAGGGCATTACCGATTAAGACATCAGCACTAGGGAGCAAACCATAAACGGCCTCGTTTCTAAAATTCAATCTCTCTAAATCTGGGAGAATTAGATAAATATTTTTGGTGATAGCGAGGATATTGGCATTTTTGCTGATTATACCCAATTGGATCAGATCTTTGCTGATGTGACCCATTAGATAGACCCCAAAAGTCATTAACGTGGCTATAATCGAACTGGTAAATACCCCAAAAGCGATCGCCACGGCCGCGATGAGAATTAATTCCAAACCGAGATAGAAAACCGAAACAATCAGGGGTAAAGCTTGAAAAGATACTTTCATCCCCAGCAACATCAGCAGGTAAATCACCAACATTACCCCCAACATCACCGCTAAAACCCCGGACAAACCCAAGTGTTTACCGAGGATAAATTCGGCCCGACTCAGGGGTTTGGGAATCAAAACTAAAATAGTTCTCTTGTCAATTTCCTTATTAATTAGCTCTGTACCCACAAAAACCGCGACAATTACCCCTAATAACCCGATAGCGGCTAATCCCAAGTCAAGAAAGATTTTCTCATGGGTTCCCACCGCAATTTCCGGTAATAAACGCCAAGCGAAGGCCATCAACAAGGCAAAAAACCCGATAAAGTAAAGAATGCGATCGCGAATAACCTCGCGAAAACCATTAGCTGCGACCACCCAGATTCTCAGGATGCTGATACCCATAGCCTTTCATCACAATAATATCTGTCTTTCCCTTTGAGATTACCCATTTCCGGGGCAAAAGTGGACTTTCTCTAAAAATCAAAAATTGTCGCGGTTGGTTAGCAGTCCCTAGAAATAACTAGGTGTTGTTAAGTTAGCTAAAACAGCAGATAACCCTTACCGTTCCAGTGTTACCTTATCTTTGTCGAAATCCACCATCAAGAATCAGCCTAGGATAAATTGATCTCTAATAACCCCGGTGGTGGCGAGATCTCGATGCGTGCCGCTTTCAGATCCACCAGTGGAACAATTTCTTTGACGAAGGGGACCAGGGCCCGGGCCTCTGAGTCGGAGGATGAACTTTTTTTCTTGACAGAGGCGAGATTTGCTTCTAGTTGCACTGCTAAAATGTCATTACCCGCCCACAAAATATCCACCACAACCCCGATTTTTTCTCCTGTCAGGTGATGATAAACCTCTAAGTTTACTAGCTCACTAACATGATATTCATCCGCTTTTAGGCGAGGTTTTTCTAGTTTATTCGCCCATAATTTATATCCGCGCAAAGCTTCGGCTTGTTCCCGATTTTCAACCCCCTCTAACTTGATAACATAAACATTTTTGCCCGGTAGCTCACGTCCCCTGAGCAGAGTAATTTCTTGGATTTCTCCCCCCTGGGTCCCTTGTATTCCCCTAATACCTCGCTTCTGAAAACGTTCGGGAAAATCTGATACCGATAAAACTCGCAATTCTCCCTCCAGTCCCTGGGGTGCTACTATTGTCCCAATTTCTAGCCAATTTTCTTCCATTGTCTCGACATTTTTTGCTATAGCTTTCCCTAGTATATAGCCTTTTTTGTCTCGCTCCTAGATTTTAAAAGTCTTGGTAAGGTAAAATTTTTAGTTGACCTCTACTCCTGACCATTTTTTGACTTTTTACTGGTGCCTTTTTACTGAATTATGACTATTTGGCAAGCGGATTTTTATAAATCTTCATCTTCTCCTTCTCTTGGCCCAGTCTGGCAATTGTTCATTTTCGATCCTCTCGGTCATCTTATCTATGAAAATTCCTGTCCCCAATCCCAAGCTAATAGTGACTGGTTAACTCAACAGTTACAGCAAGCTTGTCAAGTCTCCTCCCCAGAAATTATCCAAGTTTTTCGCCCCCAATGCGCCAATTTATTTCTCCTCGCCGGTCAAAATTTACAGATCAAAATTGAGTTAACCCGTCACGTTAATACCCTGAAAAAACAGCTAGAATTGCGGCAAATCCCCATCAATATCGACTCTCCTCCACCGCAACCCCTACCAGACCAATTTTTAGGTCAAGAGTGGCGTTTTGCTCGTTTTCCCGCCCTTGATTTAGTTAACTTTTTTGGCGATCGCAGAATACCGATTCTTTCCCTGCCAGAGGCCTTTTCTCCTTTAAAATTAGGTTTAGCCTCCACTTTAATGATCCCCGGTGTGGTTATTACCGGTGGTAAAAAATCTCTGGCGATCGCTCGTTGGCTGGGGGAAATTAACCCGGTATTTATCGATCATATTCCCACAGAAACGGGGCGATCGGGCGGTTTAGTCTTAGAATCGGGCCTCAATGAGCGTTGGATTTTTCTCACCTACGAAGATGAAGAAGTGGCCCAGGCAGCCAATGCTTATCAAGCAACCAAAGAGGAAAGCCAAGGTTTGCACTTTCTCCTCATACAACCGGATGATTCCGGTCGCACTTTTACCGGCTTTTGGCTACTGAAGCAGGTTTAACCCCCAAGCTGTCCCCAAGAGGCAGAGAATGCCGGCTAAACCCGCTAAAGGTTGGTTATAGATACCTTTAACCCAAGCTAACCCAGAATCGCTGTAAGACATCAATTCGGCACTGTCTAGCAAGGCCAATCCCCACACCCAACCGCTATGAAGTCCCCAAGCTAATCCTAAACTACCATGATCGATCGCCCGCGCCCAGACCAGAACCATCCCCATCAGAAATAAACCGGGTAGTTGCGGCAGCGTTTGCTGACGTTCCCAAAGCAGGTGCAGCAGGGCAAAAATTAGGCTAGAAATGGCTCCCGCCACCCAAAAACCGTATTCTTGGCTTAATTGGCTCAAAAAGATGCCCCGAAAGATTAATTCCTCGGTAATACCCACCCAGAGGGCCACTATCAACAGGGGTAAACTCAAGGAAAAAGCACGAGTTAGGTTTTTGGGCTGCCAATGTACCCATGTCAAAATCCCCTCTAGAAAAAAAATTATCCCTAATCCCACCACTGCCAGGATTAATCCTTTAGTTAGGGAGATAAATAGGGAAAATGACCAAATTAATCCGTAATTATCGAGGCTACTCCCCTCTATCTTCAATAATCCCCAGATAACTAAGGGAGCCAAGACGTAAAGAGAGGCCACCAGGGGCAATTTTTGGTCAGGTTTTGTCCCTTGCAGCGGTTGCCATCCCAAACGACTCCCTAAACCAATGGCAATGGGCAGCCAGAGAATTAACCAGACTAACAGGAAAATAATAATTTTTATTAAGGCAGCAATGTCCATTGTCAATTAGGTGTTATGGAAGTGGGGGTGTGGGGTGTGGGGTGTGGGGTGTGGGGTATTAGTTGAAATTTCCCTATCCCCCCATTTCACCATTTCCCTACCCCCTACCCCTAACACCCATAAAACAAACCCCTAGGCATACGATAACTGTGGAACTTTGCTCTGGAAAAGCCTAGCTCCAACAAAAATCCATCCCTAGGGGGTTGCGAAAAAGAAGAAAAAGTGCTTAAGGAAAACCCCTCGAGTTGATGAAAGAGGCGGTCAGGGGTTAGAATTAGGGATAAGAATCTATATTGTCTTTTTGGTCGGTCTTGTCAAAACTAGCCCTTTTGACTGCCGATTTTTTTTATCCTTATCCCTACTCCGTAACCTATTTAAGCTTCTACTGGTTCTTCTGATTCCATTTGTTTGAGGTGGATGTGCTTGTAGCCAAGTTTGATTTCAAATTCATCGCCGGGCTGCAAGTTCATTTGTTCGGTATAGGTGGAACCGATGACGATTTGACCATTTTTGTGGACACTAACCCGGAAAGTGGGTTCGCGGCCGCGGCCATCTTTAGTGCCTTCGGGATCGAGAGGAACGCCTTTTGCACCCAAAACAGCATCGTAAAAGTCGGTTAAATTGACCCGAACTTGACCATCTTTACTTTGGGAGTAGTAACCACAACGTTTTGCCGTTTCGCGACGGGGTAAGTGGGCCAACTCTTTGACTTTTTGTAGTAGAGCTTTCCCGGTTAGGGGAGTAGGAGAGATATCACTCATGGTACTTTTAAATGTCCCTTGATTTTTGACTGACTGTCAATTAAGTTTACACTGACAAATTGATCATACCAAAAATCTTGCCAAAAATGTCTAGAGGGGAATAATAAATTTTTTAAAACTGATGGTTCGGTGATGACAATCGTGCTAAGAAGACCCCGGACTAGGTAGTAAGTGTAAACCTTGTGGGGGAGAGGAAATTTTTGGTTAAGACTCTCGCAATTTTTGGTCGGGTGCGAGGAAAACAGGGAGGAGAAAGTGAGGACATAAAACCGATCAAGCTATACCGAGCAAGGAATTGAGAAACTATACTTGTGGTTGTAGTTGGCAAAAAACTAATGACCCAGAGCAGTAAATCCGGGGTGATTAAACTGTTTTCCATCGACTTGCCCATCTATCATTAGGCCTAGATACCCACTCCTTGGCTAAACCGACCGGGAAAATCTTAAGGATTAATTACCATTACTAGCTCCCCTTTGGCCCGTTAACATCGATTATCCTGAGTATTAGGAGTCCCTCATCCCCGTGCCGAGTATGGAAGTTTCTTTTAAAATTCTGCGTCAACGACCCAACGACACCCCTTACCTAGAAAATTTTACCCTAGAGGTGGAGGCGGGAAATACAATTCTCGACTGCCTTAATCGCATCAAATGGGAACTTGATGGAACTTTGGCCTTTCGTAAAAATTGCCGCAATACAATTTGTGGCAGCTGTGCGATGAAAATTAACGGTCGTTCGGCCTTGGCTTGTCAAAAAAATATCGCCAGTGAATTAAACCATTGTAGCCAAAAAGATGCCGGAGAAATTCCCGAAATCACGATCGCCCCTCTGGGTAATTTACCAATTATCCGGGATTTAATCGTCAATATGCAACCGTTTTGGGACGATTTAGAAAAGGTTGAACCTTATATTAGTAGTCAAGCACGCACCATTCCCGAACGAGAATTTCTGCAAACTCCGGAAGAAAGAGCCAATCTCAATCAGATGGGTAACTGCATTATGTGCGGGGCCTGTTATTCGGAATGTAATGCCAAGCAAGTGAATCCCGATTTTGTCGGTCCCCACGCTTTAGCAAAAGCGCAGCGCACCCTAGCAGATTCCCGCGATGGTAATCAGGAAAGTCGCCTAGAACTTTATAACCAAGGCACCGCCGGGGTTTGGGGTTGTACCCGTTGCTATTTCTGTAATGCGGTTTGTCCCATGGAAGTGGCCCCCATGGATCAGATTAGTAAAATTAAACAGGAAATACTCGCTCGCAAGTCGGCCGATAGTAGTCGTCCCATTCGTCACCGAAAAGTTTTAGTGGAATTAGTCAAAGCAGGGGGATGGGTTGATGAACGCCAATTCGGACTCTATGTGCTGGGCAATTATTGGCGCGATTTACAGGGTTTATTAAGTATTGCCCCCTTGGGATTGCGGATGATTGCTAAGGGTAAATTTCCCACTTCCTTTGAAGCTTCCGAGGGAACCGAGGAAGTGAGAGGTTTAATTACTGCCATTCAAAATTCTCGCTCTTGATCACTCTCGATAGTTAGAGCAATTTTCAGATGTATTATGATCTATATTCTATTTGACTGGAGAACCCCTTATCATGTTTGATCGAGATAGTATCCGTGGTTTTTCTGCCCTGCTCACCCTTGTGGGAGTCGCTTCTAGTTTGGGTTTTAGCTTCAACGCACCGGCTTTCTCCCAAGCTATCTCTAACGATTTACCTTTACTATTAGCCCAAAAAAGCGAAAAGGTGCGAGTAGCGGTTTTAGACTTCGATTATAGCGGTCTCAGTAATCCCCAGTGGTTAACATTTCTCAATGGTGGGGCCAGTGGTGTCAGTGATATTCTCGTCAATAAATTGGTGGAAAGTGGTCGCTATACAGTCATTGAGCGCAGTCGCATTGATGCTGTCCTCAGAGAACAGAATTTGGGAGCTTCGGGACGGGTAGATGCCGCTACCGCCGCTCAAATCGGGCAAATTTTGGGGGTAGATGTGGTGATTATCGGTTCGATTACCCAATTCGATTTACAAAAAAAACAATCTGGTGGCTCGTTTATTATTTTTAGCACCGCCAAGACAGAAACCGATGCTTTTGTCAAGTTAAATGTCCGGGCAATTAATACCACCACGGCCGAAATTATTACCACCGCTCAGGGAGATGGTACTGCCAATCAATCCGATGGTTCAACCGTGGTTTTAGGCGTTGGGGGTGGTTCCCAAACCTCCAACGAAGGGAAATTACTCAGTATTGCCACCGATAAGGCAGTGGCGCAGGTGGTGGATAATCTCAACAATAAAGCCGACCAAATCGCCGCTACACCTCGCTCGCTCCCGACTGTCACCGCTTTAGTGGCTGCCGTGGCGGGAAATCAGGTAATTCTCAATAAAGGTACGGGAGAGGGTTATCGTGTTGGTTTACGCATTTCCATCGAAAGGACGACTCAAACGGTCAAGGATCCCCAAACGGGTAAGGTTATTCGTCAGATTACTCAACCGATTGGCACTCTCGAAATTGTCGAAGCTGATGGTCAATCTAGCGTCGGTCGCATCATTACCGGTAATGGTTTTAAAATCGGTGATTTAGCTAAACCGATTCGTTAATTGGGGAGGTGGGAAAGTGGGGAGTGGGAAGATCGGTAAACTTAAAACTCAAGTCTGATCACTGATCACTGATAACTGATCACTGATAAGTGAACACTCACGAAAATTTGAAGTTATGTAAAGCGAACCTGGGGGTCAGGTAAGACAACCGATAGAATTTATGATTGGAATCCCTTGGATATTCCCTAGACCAGAGCGATTAACGAAAACTATCAAAAAATGGTACAAGATCAAAAACCCACGGTGATCATTACTGGGACAACTTCTGGAGTCGGTCTCTACGCCGCTAAATCCCTTGCTCAAAGAGGTTGGTTTGTGGTTATGGCCTGTCGGGATATCCCGAAAATGGAACAGGCGGCCAAGGAATTGAACATTCCCCGGGATAACTACTGTATTGAATTTATCGACCTCGGTTCCCTCGATAGCGTCCGGCGCTTCGTCAAAAATTTCCGGGCCTTGGGCAGATCTCTAACCGCTTTAGTCTGCAATGCCGCTATCTATCTGCCTTTGCTCAAAGAACCCTTAAGAAGTCCCGACGGTTATGAATTGAGCATGGCCACCAATCATTTAGGTCATTTCCTGCTCTCGAATTTGCTCTTGGAAGATCTAAAAAATTCTCCCTCTCCCGACCGCCGTTTAGTCATTCTCGGCACTGTCACCCATAATCCCGATGAATTAGGCGGTAAAATTCCTCCTCGTCCCGATTTGGGCGATTTAGAAGGGTTTGCCAAGGGTTTCAAAGAGCCGATTACTATGGCCGACGGCAAAAAATTTGAATCGGTCAAAGCCTACAAAGATAGTAAGGTGTGTAATGTTCTCACCATGCGGGAACTGCACAAACGCTATCACGAATCCACCGGAATCACTTTTACTTCCCTCTATCCGGGTTGTGTGGCCGATACACCCCTTTTCCGCAACCATTACCCCTTTTTCCAGCAGTTTTTCCCCTGGTTCCAGAAAAATATCACCGGTGGCTATGTTTCCCAAGAATTAGCTGGGGAAAGAGTCGCTATGGTGGTTGCTGACCCCGAATACCGTCAATCTGGCGCTTACTGGAGTTGGGGCAATCGTCAGAAAAAAGAGGGTAAATCCTTTGTACAAAGGGTTTCTCCTCAAGCTCGCGACGATGAAAGAGGCGCAAAAATGTGGGAATACAGCGCTAAATTAGTCGGATTAGCCTAATTTCTGATTTTGAGCCTGAAAAAGGACACAAGGTAACTTGTGTCCTCAATAATCACTTGATCGGTAAAAATTTTTAAGTCAGAAAATTCAAAAATTGCTGGATGATAAAAGCATTAAACAAATCAATAAAAAATGCCCCCACCAAAGGAACAATAATAAATGCTTGGGGAGAAGCCCCAAAATTTTCCGTTACCGCTGTCATATTGGCGATAGCTGTGGGAGTTGCCCCTAGAGTTAAACCCAAATAACCGGCGCAAACTACTGAAGCATGATAGTTTTTTCCCATTAAGGGAAAGACCAGTAAAACAGTATAAATAATACTGAGTGAGAACTGCACTAATAACAGGATAGCAATCGGTCCGGCCAAATCGATCAATGTCCATAATTGTAAACTCATCAAGGACATAGATAGGAATAAACCGAGACTAACATCAGAAATTAAGGCTAAAGAGGACGTATTAGCGGGCCAAGGAAAGCGTTTCAATAGCAAAGGTACGGTATTAGTCAGGATAATTCCTGCCAATAAACAGGTGACAAAATCTGGTAATTTTAAACCAAGCGTAGTTACCCAGTAGTTAATCTGATTACCTAAACCGATAGTTAAACCAATTACCAAGATTGAATGGAGCATTGTATTGTAATCGATATTGACATTCCTCTGGCTTTGTTTAATTCCCACCGTTAAATCTTGGTCTTGATTATTGGATCGCAGTCGATTTCTAGTAATTAACCATTTAGCCACCGGTCCGCCAATAATTCCCCCTAAAACTAGCCCAAAAGTAGCACTAGCTACACCGATTTCTGATGCTTTGGCGATGCCATAATTATCACGAAAAATAGAAGCCCAAGCAATGGCAGTCCCGTGACCCCCACTCAAAGAAACGGAACCAGCAATCAAACCGATGGGTAAATCCAATCCCATCACTTTTGCCACTCCTAACCCAGCTAAATTTTGTAGAATGAGATAAACCACGGCGGTTATTAATAAAATTAGCAAGGGTTTCCCCCCTTGCAGCAGGGTTTTTAGTTTTGAGGACAGCCCGATAGTAGTAAAAAAAACGATTAACAGGGCATCCCGAACATTAAGGGTAAATTCGATTTGCCATTTAAAAACAGCAAAAAATAGACCGAGAAATAAGGAAGCTAAGACACCACCAGCAACGGCATCAGGAATGTTATAATCTCGCAGAAATTTGATATTTTTGGTTAAATACTTACCGAGATAGAGGACTAGAATAGCCATAATAATTGTCTGGCGTTGGCTAAATTGGTAAATTTCCATTTTCTTAATCTTAGTTCTCCAAGATGCTCTACTTAAGTTTAGTCCTAATTTTCATTAACAACCTTATCTGTAAGAAAGCCGCAACGAAAAAAGGACACAAGTTACCTTGTGTCCTTCCCGAAGCTAGGAACTTAATTTTTATTTAGCGTCGGAGAATTCCGCATCGATGACATCATCGCCGCCACCAGCACCACCAGAGGGGCCATTGTCATCATTGCCACCGGTGGGATTACTAGGGGCCCCTTGCTGATACATACTGCTACCGATCGCGTAGAGGGCTTGTTGTAATTCCGGTAGGATGGTTTTGATCTTACCATCATCGTCTTGAGCGATCGCTTCTTTCAGATCTTTAATCAATGCCTGGGCTTTATTTTTCTCAGATGGAGGAACCTTATCGCCCAACTCGGCTAACTGCTTCTCAGCTTGATAAACGAGGGAATCAGCTTGATTTTTGCGTTCAATGCGTTCGCGACGTTCCTTATCGACCGAGGCGTTCGATTCTGCCTCATTAACCATGCGTTCCACTTCATTTTGGGGCAAGGTAGAAGCGCCGGTGATGCTGATCGATTGTTCTTTTCCTGTACCTTTATCCTTAGCGGTGACATTTAAAATACCGTTAGCATCGATGTCGAAAACCACTTCGATTTGAGGCACACCACGAGGAGCGGGAGGGATGCCATCGAGTCGGAAAGTTCCCAAACTCTTGTTATCTTTGGCCATTTCCCGTTCCCCTTGCAGGACGTGGATTTCCACGTTAGTTTGTCCATCTACTGCCGTGGAGAAAACTTCCGATTTTTTGGTGGGAATAGTGGTGTTGCGGGGAATAATCCGCGTCATCACACCGCCGAGGGTTTCCACACCCAAAGACAGGGGCGAAACATCAAGCAGAAGAATATCTTTGACTTCACCGGCGAGGACACCACCTTGAATAGCGGCACCGACGGCTACCACTTCATCGGGGTTAACGCTTTGGTTGGGATCCTTGCCCAGAACTTTTTTAACTAATTCCTGGACGGCGGGAATCCGGGTTGAACCACCGACGAGAACCACTTCATCGAGGGCAGATTTATCGATTTTGGCATCACGGATGGCATTTTCGACGGGAATCCGACAGCGATCAATTAAATCGGCGCAAATTTCCTCAAATTTAGCTCTGGTTAAAGTGGTATCTAGGTGTTTTGGTCCTTCGGCGGTAGCGGTGATGAAGGGCAGGTTAATTTCCGCTTGGGTAACGCTAGAAAGCTCAATTTTGGCTTTTTCTGCCGCTTCCGTGAGACGTTGCAGGGCTTGTTTATCTTGACGGAGATCTATTCCTTCAACTTTTTTGAATTCTCCGGCTAAATAATCAACGATTTTTTTATCGAAGTCATCACCACCGAGATGAGTATCTCCAGAGGTGGCGAGAACTTCAAAGACACCATCACCCACTTCTAGAACCGATACGTCAAAGGTTCCCCCACCCAAGTCAAAAACAAGAATGGTTTCGTTAGCTTTTTTGTCTAATCCGTAGGCAAGAGAGGCGGCAGTGGGTTCGTTGATAATGCGGAGAACGTCAATCCCAGCAATTCTCCCGGCATCTTTGGTGGCTTGACGTTGGGAGTCATTAAAATAAGCGGGTACGGTGATGACTGCTTGGGTAACGGTTTCGCCGAGGTATTTACTGGCATCTTCCACCAGTTTCCGCAGTACCTGGGCGGAAATTTCTTCGGGGGCGAATTGTTTGCCCTGGGCGGGACAGTCTAATTTAACGTTGCCGTTGCCGTCTTGGAGAGTTTTGTAGGATACTTCTGTGGCTTCGTTGGTAACTTCGTTGAATTTCCTGCCGATGAAGCGTTTGACGGAATAAAAAGTATTTTGCGGGTTCATTACCGCTTGACGTTTGGCGATTTGTCCTACTAGGCGATCGCCACTTTTGGCGTAGGCTACGACTGAGGGCGTGGTTCTAAATCCTTCGGCGTTGGCGATAACGGTGGGTTTGCCCCCTTCCATAACCGCGACGCAGGAGTTAGTCGTCCCTAAGTCAATTCCAACTACTTTTCCCATAATCTTTGTGCTGCTCCGATACAACTATAGTGACTTCTAGAATCGGAACTGTACTCGGTTTTTAGGCGATACCCACCCCTATCAGTTCCTTCGTTATCTCTATAGTGCAAAATAACCCCGCTTTCTCGATAGTGTAGGTATCCGAACCTTTTTGGTAGTATTACAGTAGTCGGTAAACCTGCGGTGAAAGTCAAAAATTCTCCCGGAGGGCAGTCTGAACGAGTAATTTAGATAGTCAACAGCTTATCCTCTGTGCTCAAACACGATCACTGATAACAATTTATCTAATTCATCGCAGAATCTCAATTGCCTTATTGTCTTAGTTACATCGGCTTTTTACCTGATTATTTCCTAACAACTATGGCTTACGAAACTCTGGATATTTCCACACCGACACCGATTTTATCTTGGGCGGGGCATGAATTAGGACCCCAAGAAACCCAAATGGCCAAAAATGTCGCTTCCCTACCTTTTGTTTATAAACACATTTCTTTAATGCCCGATGTTCACTTGGGTAAAGGCGCTTTAGTCGGTTCGGTGATTGCCACCAAAGATGCCGTAATTCCTGCCGCCGTCGGAGTCGATATTGGTTGCGGCATGGCTGCCCTAAAAATGCCTTTTACTGGCGAACAATTGCAGGGAAAACTCAAAAAAATTCGCCTCGATGTAGAGGCGAATATTCCCGTCGGTTTTGCGGAAAATAAAGAAGTGGATCGGGAAGTAACTAAATGGCCAAAATGGGCGGAATTTAAACAGATTCATCGAGGCGTGCAGAACCTAGAGAAAAAAGCCCTTAAACAAATGGGTTCTCTGGGGGGTGGTAATCACTTTATCGAAATTTGTTTAGATACAGACAATCAAGTTTGGTTAATGCTCCATTCCGGTTCTAGAGGTATTGGTAATCAACTGGCCCAATGTCATATTGATACGGCCAAAGAGTTAGCAAAACTAGCAGAAGGTAAATTACCTGACCTCGATCTGGCCTACTTTGTTGCCGGTACAGAAGAATTTGCCGCCTACTGGCATGACCTACAATGGGCGCAGGAATATGCCCGTTATAATCGGGAAATTATGATGGCTAGATTTAAACGCATTGTTGAAAAACATCTAGCGGGAGGCAAACCAACTAAACCCCTCTTAGTAGTTAATTGTCATCACAATTATGCCGAAAAAGAAATTCATTTTGGGGAGGAGGTTTATGTCACCCGAAAAGGAGCCGTCCGCGCCAGAGAAACCGATTATGGTATTATCCCCGGTTCCATGGGAGCGCAATCTTATATTGTCAAAGGCAAAGGCGAACATAATAGCTTCTGTTCCTGTTCCCACGGGGCCGGGCGCTTGATGTCGAGAAATCTGGCTAAAAAAACCTTTACTCTTGATGATTTAATCGCCCAAACCCAAGGGGTTGAATGCCGCAAAGATGAGGGCGTTATTGATGAGATTCCGGGGGCCTATAAACCGATCCAAGAGGTGATGAATCAACAGGCGGATCTAGTGGAAATTGTCGCCACTCTCAAGCAGGTGATGTGTGTCAAAGGTTAACAAATCATGGCCAGAGCGATCGATTTTTACGGAACCCGAATTTTTACGCGATTTTGGGGACAGATTATCTCTTGATCAGGCCCAGAATCAGTGAGCAGTCTAGGAATTTAGGATCACAGATCCACTAACATCAACTCCTCGACTAAATCAAAATTAGCCGTTACCGATTGCACATCATCGAGGGATTCTAGGGTGTCGATTAACTTGAATAAAAAACGGGCCTGTTCTCGATCGCTCACTTCTAGGGTATTAGTGGGAATCCAGCGTAATTCTGCTTCTTTGACCTTAAATCCCGCTTCTTGCAGAACCTTATTCAATTTCTCCAGGTTAGACACCTCAGTAAAAACTTCTGCTCCTTGACCTTCCTCCTCACTGTCAAAAAACTCGTAGGATTGGGCCTGGCCCTCTAGGGAAGCTTCTAAAAGCTTATCCTCATCAATAGTTCCCTCAAGGCGAATTACGCCCTTATGGTCAAACATCCAGCCCACACAGCCCGTTTCACCTAAATTACCGCCATTTTTGCTAAAAGCCGCCCGCAGATCCGCAGCCGTGCGATTGCGATTATCGGTCAGTGCTTCGATCAGGATCGCCACACCCCCGGGACCATAACCCTCGTAGCGAATTTCCTCAAAAGCTGAGTCATTTTCCCAAGTTCCCGCCCCTTTAGCGATCGCTCTTTCGATATTGTCATTAGGAATACCGGCCGCCTTGGCTTTTTCGATCGCCGTGCGTAGCTGAAAATTGCCCGCCGGATCAGGAACACCGTTACGCGTAGCCACGATAATGGCCCGGGATAACTGGGTGAAAGTTTGCCCTTTTTTGGCATCAACCCGGGCTTTTTGTCGTTTAATATTTGCCCATTTACTATGACCAGCCATATCTGTCTAAGATATCCAACATCAAAAATCTAGCAGATCGATCGCCCTTGGTAAATCTGGGGATAATTGTCAACGAGTGCAGGGTAATGATAATAAATCCTGTGTAGAAACTATAGGGGGGCGGCCAGTTCGAGCATTTGTACTAAAATTCCCGATAGGCGGTTTAAATCCAGTACAGCTTATTATAGAAAAGGTTGATTGATCAGGTGGCAATATGGCGCAATTTTCTCGCAAAACTCTACTAACCTTGTTTGCTAGTATATTAGTATTATTATTCTCTGTGGCTCCGGCCCAAGCGCTAAGTTATAATAACCGCAATTTGACCGATAACGACTTTGCGGGGCAGGATTTGCGCGATTCCACCTTCGATCACTCTAATCTGCGCGGTAGTAACTTTAGTCATGCCAATCTAGAAGGAGTGCGCTTTTTTTCTGCCAACTTGGAGGGGGCCGACTTTAGCGATGCCAATATGAGAAATGTGGATTTAGAATCGGCCCGTTTAACCAAAGCCAACTTTACCAATGCCGTTCTCGAAGGAGCTTTCGCCACTAACATTTTAATCAAAGGTGCAATTATCGACGGGGCCGATTTTACCGATGCAATTATTCGCTCGGATGTGGAAAAATATCTTTGTGAGAGAGCGACGGGAACTAACCCAGTAACTGGCAGAAATACCCGCGATACCCTATTTTGTCCCTAATCACGCTGTCATGACCGATCGAACTAGAGCCAGATCGGCCATAATTGCTGTAAGCTAGTATTCGATTTTTTAACAAAACCTTTAGAATAGACTTTCAAGTCAGTCAGTTCGATCGA
This sequence comes from Microcystis sp. M061S2, assembly GCF_020245605.1. Lineage (NCBI taxonomy): Bacteria > Bacillati > Cyanobacteriota > Cyanophyceae > Chroococcales > Microcystaceae > Microcystis > Microcystis sp. M061S2. The sequence goes on from NZ_JADBUP010000020.1 coordinate 60,455, forward strand.
TCAGTCCCCTCTTGGAAAAAGGAAATTGTAACCATCGTGTCCACCAGTACCCTCGGCAATCAAGACAAAGAGCAGAAACCCAGTAGTGACTCGGATAGCTTTTTCCAAGGAGTCTCTAGAGTCGCGGGGGGAACTGTTCTCGGCCTGTTGATGGTATCCACGGCCGTGGTGACTGGGGCTGTGGTAGGATTGGCGATTAGTTACCGCAATCTACCCGATGTGAGGATTTTACGCGGTTACGTCCCCACGGAAACCAGTTATATCTACGATGTTAAAGGCAGACCCCTGACCAGCTTACACGGGGAAGCGAATCGGGAAGTGGTGGAACTCGATCAAATCTCTCCCAATCTGAAACGCGCAGTGATGGCGATCGAAGATAGCCATTTTTATCACCATCGTGGTATTAATCCTAATAGTATCGGCCGGGCAGTAGTCGCTAACTGGAAAAGTGGCGGTGTGGTGGAAGGTGCATCTACTATCACCATGCAGTTAGTCAAAAATATCTTTCTTTCCCATCAGCGCACCGTTAGCCGTAAATTAGCCGAGGCGGTCCTGGCAGTACGAGTGGAACAGGTTTTTAGCAAAAATGACATTCTGGAAATGTACCTCAATAATATCTATTGGGGTCATAATAATTACGGAGTGCAAACCGCCGCTAAAAGTTATTTTAATAAACCCGCCTCCGAGTTAAATTTAGCAGAATCGGCGATGATGGCCGGATTAATCCAAGCGCCGGAAGTTTATAGTCCTTTTAATAATTATAAAACCGCCAAGGAAAGACAGGCACTGGTTCTCAGTCGGATGCGTAGCTTAGGTTGGATTACCCCCGCACAGGAAGAGGCCGCTTTCAAGGAACCTCTGAAACTGGGTAAACCCACCGCTTGGCAAGAAAGTAAATTACCCTACGTTACCGATGCAGTGGTGGCAGAATTGCGGCAAAAATTTGGCAAAGAAACCCTAACTAAAGGGGGAATGCGGATTCAAACTACGATCGATCTCGACTTTCAAAACATGGCCGAGTCCACCATCCAAAGGGCCTATAATAGCTTGCGTCGTCGCGGTATTCGCACCAAAGACCTACAAATTTCTCTAGTCGCAGTGGATCCCCGCACCCATTTCGTCAAGGCGCTCGTCGGTGGTGTTGATTACAATAAAAGTCAATTAAACCGGGCCATTCAATCCCGTCGTCAACCGGGGTCAGCTTTTAAACCCTTCGTCTATTATACTGCCTTCGCTAGTGGTCGTTTTACCCCCGAAACGGTAGTTAATGATTCTCCCGTCCGTTTTCGCGAGGCTGGCGGCTTCTATAGCCCAAAAAACTACGGTGGCGGCTTTTCTGGTCCGGTTTCCCTGCGTAGCGCTCTGATGCAGTCTCTGAATATTCCCGCAGTTATTCTCGGTCGTCGCGTCGGGATCAATAAAGTCATTGAAGTCTGTCGTCTGCTGGGTTTCGAGAGTCCTTTAATTGCCGTCACTTCTTTACCTTTGGGATCGGTGGATGTGACTCCTCTGGAAATGGCGGGGGCCTACGCTACTTTTGCCAGTAATGGCTGGCATTCTAAGCCTACCTTTATCATGCGTGTTACTGATAGCCGGGGTAACGTCATGCTCGATAATACACCCAAACCGAAGCTAGTTTTAGACCCCTGGGCCACCGCTTCCCTCAATTCTGTCCTACAGGGAGTTATTCAAGGGGGAACAGCAACCTCGGCTCAAATCGGTCGTCCGGCAGCGGGAAAAACCGGTACTACCGATAACGAGAAAAATGTCTGGTTTGTCGGTTATGTTCCCCAATTAGCCACCGCAGTGTGGATTGGAGATGACCAAAATCGCACTTTAGGTAAAGGTATCACCGGTGGCGGTTTTGCCGCTCCCATTTGGCGCGATTTCATGGCACAAGCACTCAAAAATGAACGGGTAGAATATTTTCCTTCTCCCTCCAAATTCCGCAAACCAACAGTTAAGTAGATGGTTAATCTAATTGGTTTGATCGTAATTTATCGATCGAGTAAAGGTGGCTAGGTTTTTGTAAGAGCGCCAATTCAAAAATGAAACCCACGCTATTTTTGTTCTGTGATGATAAAGTTAAGATGTAACTGTACCAATAATCATCGTTGCCCAGTTGCGAATGTCGTTACCTCAGATTGTTATTGATACCAATGTCATTATTGCTGGATTAAGATCTAGGCGTGGAAGTGCGTTTCAACTTCTTAGCCTTATAGGTACAGGAAAATTTGATATGCACTTATCTGTTCCTCTCGTCTTGGAATATACAGATGTCCTATTGCGGGAGTTGCCCAATCTCTATTTAAGTCGAGAAGAAGTAGATGACTTAATTGATTTCTATTGCTCGGTGGGGATACCTCATAAAATTTTCTTCCTGTGGCGACCATTTCTGCGTGATCCCAAAGACGATATGGTATTGGAGCTTGCAGTTAAAGCAGGATGTCAGAGTATAATCACATATAACACCCGTGACTTTGCTGGTGTTGAGCAATTTGGTTTATCTCTGCTTGAGCCTTCAGGTTTCCTACGATTAATAGGTAAGTTACCATGAGTACCATCCAAGTTCAAATTCCCGACTCATTACAGAAAAGTTTAGATGATCTAGCGGCTCGTGATGGAATTTCGATCGATCAATTTATCTCTACTGCGATCGCTGAGAAACTTTCAGCGTTGATGACAGAAAATTACCTAATAGAAAGGTCCAAAAAGGGAAGTCGAGAAAAGTATCAGGCAATCTTAACAAAAGTTCCCGATGTTGAGCCAGAAGCCTATGACCGGCTGCCGACTGTCTGACATATCACTGCACCCGACTTTCTGCTAGACTTTGACAAGGCGGGTGAGTTCAACCGTTTGACTAGCTGAGAGACTGTATGTCTGGGAAAAAGTTAGGTATTCATACTACTATCGAAATTGTAGCTTTTCTATCAGCTTTGGCTACAATTATGGGTTTTGTCTATTTTTTCTATGATCGCCACTTTGTAACTTGTAAACCTATGGAGGGATTTTCGTCAAACAGAGATGCTTATTATTCATGTCTTCGTAAACTGCTTAAAGAAAATAGGTGGGAGGACGCTAATAGAGAGACTCTAAGACTAATGTTGCAAACGGTCAATAGAGAAGGAGAAGGATTTATAGATACAAAAACTATGAAAGAATTTCCTTGCAAAGATTTGTTGATTATTGAAGATTTGTGGTCAAAAGCAAGTCAAGGCAGATTTGGCTTTGATACTCAGCAAAAAATATGGAAAAGTGAAGGCGGTGAACCCTATTTAACTGATGAGAATTCAGAGGCTTACCATAGGTTTCGCAGTGCAGTGGGATGGAAAAAAGGAAAAGATCCTAACTTTTCTCTGAATGCTCCATATGGCCATTTACCAATATTAGGATCTCATGGAAAAATAGGAGGAATTGCAAACACATATCGAATTGCAGAGTGTCTAGAAAAGAAAGAGTGGGAAGCGCCATAACCAAGGTGAGAGCATCTCAAATGCTATTGACAATTGGCCAATTTTGTGATCCCCGTGGGCATTTCCAGTGATACCAGTCAGTTAGAATAGTTAAGAAATCGACCCATTTGATTGAGAGGGCAAATTCTCCTCAAATATACCTGAATCGTCGGTAAGCAACCCAGATAAAGTTCATTTATAATAAAGTCACAAAAAAACCTTTGCTTGAACCGATGACGACTTCCTTGACTGAGAGTCTCACCCTTGAAGATTTCCTCAAATTGCCATATTTGGAGGATTCTCCAGCATGGGAATACTTGCATGGAGTCGCAATTCAGAAACCCATGCCTAAGACTCGACACTCTATCCTGCAAAAATGTCTTTTAGCTGCGGTTGACAGCCATACTGTTGATTATACAGCTTTACCTGAGTTGCGATGTACCTTCGGCGAGCGTTCGATCGTTCCTGATGTGGCGGTAATTGCATGGAATCGAATTAACCTCAATCAAGCAGGTGAACCAGAGGACGACTTTAGGGAAGCACCTGATTGGACTATCGAAATTCTTTCACCAGATCAAAAGGTAAACCGTGTAATTGACAACATTCTACATTGTTTAAAACATGGCAGTAAATTAGGATGGATGCTTGATCCAGATGATTATTCTGTTTTAATGTTTACTCCCCAACAAGAGCCGGAAGTTTGCAGAGGGGATCACCAACTTAAGGTAATTGCAGGGGTTGAGTTGACACTGACTCCACAACAAATCTTTGCCTGGCTAAAAGTTGGTCAAGCTAGACAAAGTAAGTAGAAGTCTGGGGAGAAGCACAAGAACTAACTTGGTCGTTAGACGAAATTCAATAATAAACGGATTTAGTATAAAATGTCAAAAATTAAAAGTCCCTTGCGTTATCCCGGGGGGAAATCCCGGGCAATTAAGCAAATTCTGCCCCAAATTCCTGTGAATATTAGGGAATATCGAGAACCTTTTTTTGGTGGTGGTTCTGTGTTTTTTGCTGTTAAGCAACTCTTTGGACAACAAATAAAAACCTATTGGATTAATGACTTAAATTATGATTTATATTGTTTCTGGCAATGCGCTCAAGAAAATATTGAGTTATTGGTAGCAAAAATAACAGAAATTAAACAGAAATATGATAGCGGGCGAGAATTATTTCAAGATTTGACAAGGGAAGATTTAAAGTTAACCGACTTTGAGAAAGCAGTGCGTTTTTTTATCTTAAATCGGATTACTTTTTCGGGAACAGTGGATTCGGGGGGTTATTCCCAAGCGGCTTTTACCAGTAGATTTACTGATTCATCAATTGCCAGATTAACTCAAATTGCGCCGTTATTAGCATCGGTAAAAATTACTAACCAAGACTACGAAGAATTATTATTTGCTGAGGGAAAAGAAGTTTTTATCTTCCTCGATCCCCCCTACTATAGTGCCACAAAATCCCGTTTGTACGGCGTAAGAGGGAATTTACATACCAGCTTCGATCATCAACGTTTTGCCGATAATATGCGTCAATGTCAGGCTAAATGGTTAATTACCTACGATGATTGTCCAGAGATACGAAACCTCTTTAATTTTGCCCATATTATCGAGTGGAATCTTCAGTATGGCATGAATAACTATAAACAAGGATCGGCGGCATCTGGTAGAGAATTAATGATCAAAAATTATTAGTGCCAGATTGTAGTGGAGTATTTATCTACCATAATTTAGCCGGCATTATTGATGAAGATTTGGAAAAATCCTCATCAGCCTTCCTAGGAAAGTCAGACAAATCCGTTTTTAATAGGATGATTAACTCCAATCCAACTTGAAAAACCCGCTCCCCACCCTCCTATACATTTTAAATAGGTGGCAGTTCAGGGGGAACTGGAATAGGTGTACAAGCTGCCGCACCTATTCCAGTCAGTTTATTCGTGTTGCAAACGTTCCAACGCAGCCACCAGCGCATCCACCTCGGCTTTAGTATTGTAGAAAGCCAAGGAAGGGCGCACCGTTGCCTCGATACCAAAGCGTCGCAGAATGGGTTGAGCGCAGTGATGGCCTGCCCGCACGGCAATCCCTTCCCGGTTCAGGGCCTGTCCAATAACTTCCACATCAAATCCCTCCAGCACAAAGGAAAGCACGGCAGCCTTATCGGCCGCCGTCCCAATCAAACGCAGGCCCGGAATGGTTGTCAGTCCCGCAGTGGCGTACTCCAGAAGTTCATGCTCGTAATTGGCAATGGTGGCCAAACCAATCTGCTGAACATAATCCAAGGCCGTCCCTAAGCCAACGGCATCGGCAATATTGCCCGTTCCGGCCTCGAAGCGAGTGGGAGCCGCCTGATACACGGTGCGCTCAAACGTCACATCCACGATCATGTTGCCGCCGCTTTGCCAGGGAACCGTGGCATTCAACAGGTCTTCTTGACCATAAAGTACCCCGATCCCTGTGGGACCAAAGACTTTATGCCCGGAAAAGACGAACCAATCACACCCTAATTGTTGAACATCGATCGGAATGTGGGAAACCGATTGAGCGCCATCTAACAAGACTTTAGCTCCGACCCGATGGGCTAAGTCAATGATTTGTTTGGCGGGGGTAATGGTTCCCAAGGCATTGGAAACATGGGAAAAGGCCACCAGTTTTGTGCGGGAGTTGAGTAATTGTTGGTACTCTGCCAGTAAAATCTGCCCGTGGTCATCCACGGGGACAACCCGCAACTTTGCTCCCGTTTGGGCGGCTAGTTGCTGCCAAGGCACAATATTGGCATGGTGTTCCAGATGGGTGAGGACAATCTCATCCCCCGCTTGCAGGGTTTGTTGTCCCCAGCTTTTTGCCACCAGATTAATGCCTTCCGTTGTCCCCCGCACGAAAATGATTTCGTTGGCAGATGAGGCATTGAGAAAACGGCGTACCGTTTCTCTGGCCGCTTCGTAAGCATCTGTGGAGCGAGCCGCTAATTCATGGGCGGCACGATGCACATTGGAATTTTCATGGCTGTAGAAATGAACGAGGCGATCGATGACTGCTTGGGGCTTTTGAGTTGTTGCGGCATTGTCGAACCAGATCAAGGGTTTGCCATTCACCCGTTCTTGCAGGATGGGAAAATCCTGGCGAATGGTATGAACATCAAAGAAGCTAGGTCTTTGAACGCTTCGCCCGCTTGCCTGGGGGACAAAAAGGGGATCGATCGCTGGGACTTGAACAAGCTGTTCAGGCTTGGCCACTACCGCCGGAAGGTCGGGGATTTTTGTTTCTAACTCCTCAATGAAGTAGAAAGAGGGGGTTGCTAAGGGTACAGCCAAGGGTTTACCCTGAGCTACGTCGAAGGGAACTGTGGGCCGTTCGCCCACAGTAGCTGGGGAGGTTGCTGCGGCGGATGGCACCAGATAATCCCGATCTGTACTCAACCCCTTCGCCACCTCGGCCTTAAGGTCGTGCCGTTGTAGTTCTTGAATTATCGTCTGGGCGAGATGCTCAAGAAGGTCAGGTTGGAATAAGGGGTTAAGAGAAATGTTCTCGACCTCAGTTGGGGCAGTGGTGGGCGGGGATACAGAGGGTAGATTCCCCGCCGCCTTTTCAGGGATCAGTTCGGGGTTAGTCATAGTCGTAGATGTGGTATTGGTTGACATCAACGTTCTCCAGTACGGCCGCCGCATCGTCGGTCAACACTGCCAACGAACAGTAGAGGGAGACCAGGTAAGAGGCGATCGCCTTGCGACTAATCCCCATAAATCGCACCGACAAGCCAACTCCCTGTTGACCGGGTAAATTGGGCTGATAGAGACCGACCACCCCTTGACGGCTTTCTCCTACCCGCAATAACAAAATATTGGTTTTGCCTTGTTCATTCACGGCCAACTTATCGGAAGGAATCAAAGGCACGCCCCGCCAGGTAATAAACTGAGAGCCAAATAATGACACCGTAGCGGGGGGTACACCCCGTCGGGTTGCTTCTCGGCCAAAGGCCGCGATCGCTTTAGGATGGGCGAGGAAAAATGCCGGTTCCTTCCACACCTTCACCAGCAACTCATCCAAATCGTCCGGCGTGGGCGCACCATTGCGAGGTTGCACTTTCTGGGAATCAACAATATTGTTGAGCAATCCGTACTCATGGTTGTTGATCAACTCATTTTCTTGACGTTCCTTCAGGGTTTCGATCGTCAGGCGCAATTGTTCATGGATCTGATCGTGGGGACTGCTGTAGAGATCGGACACGCGAGTGTGAACATCCAGTACCGTATTCACCGCACTCAAGAAATACTCCCGGGGGGTCTCTTCGTAATCCACAAAGGTTTCGGGCAGCTCCCGCTCATCTCGTTCAGAGCAAGCCACCTCAACCCGGGAGGCATCCCTGACTTTATTGAGACGATAAATCCCGGCTTCAACGGGTAGCCAATGCAAGAGGCGAACGAACCACCGGGGTGAAATGGTCAATAACTGAGGAACGGTCTTTGTGGCATTGGCCAACTGCCGAGCGGCAGCATCTCCCAAAGCCAGTTGCAATTCATGATCTTGGGTATAGGTCATTGATTTAAATCCTCCAATTCAAAAAAAAGTAACAAAGCGACTGTTATGGCCGAACATTCACAGTCAGGACAGCCCCTCAAATTCCCGAGCCGTCATCAAACATTTCCTGTCGTAGTTGCGCCTGGGAGACAAAACCCCCCGGCGGCACACTGCGGGTTAACCAAACATTTCCACCGATGGTGGCGCCCCGACCGATAGTTACCCGACCGAGAATCGTTGCACCTGAGTAAATCACCACATCATCTTCAATAATCGGATGACGGGCTTGACCTTTGATTAAACTGCCCGATTCGTCCCGGGGAAAACTTTTCGCGCCGAGCGTGACCGCTTGGTAAAGGCGCACGCGGTCGCCAATCACCGTGGTGGCCCCAATCACCACCCCCGTCCCATGATCGATAAAGAAGCTATTGCCGATCGAGGCCCCGGGGTGAATGTCAATCCCCGTTAAGGAATGACCAATTTCACTGATAATCCGCGCCAACAGGGGCGAGTCCAACCGATACAGGGCATGGGCAATGCGGTGGTAAGTGATTGCCGTTACCCCGGGGTAACAAAACAATACTTCATCTAAATTTCTGGCCGCCGGATCACCTCGATAGGCCGCCGTGATATCGGTTTCCAGTAGAGCCTTCAGATGGGGTAATTGAGTGGCAAAGGCTTGTACCGTTCCTTGGGCGTGCTTCTCAATCTGGTCTGACGACCAGTGCAACTGCGACCCCAGCAACCACTGTTCACGACAAACTTGGTGATGCAGCAGTTGTAGGACTTCATTGAGGGTATGACCGATAAAATAGCGGCTGGACGTTTCGCCTAAATCGGGATTGCCAAAGTGATAGGGAAAGAGAACGGCACGCAGTCGATCGACAATCCGAAATAAGGCCTCACGGGAGGGCAAGGGAAAATGGCTTCGTGATTGATACCAACTGTGGAACGACTCGCCACGAGGTTTGGACAATTGAGTGATAATCTCATCGAGATCCAAGGACAAGGTGGGTTGGGAGAGAGCGCTGGAACCGCTCGGATGCTCGCTCGTCATGCCACTAACCCTTGCTCATTAAATACCCCTTGGAATAGGATGGAACTCAAGTACCGTTCTCCGGAATCTGGCAAAATCACGACAATGGTTTTGCCTTGGTGTTCGGGTTGTTGTGCCAAACGAGCGGCGACGGCGACGGCGGCACCGCAGGAAATGCCGGAGATAATCCCTTCTTCCTTGGCCAACCGTTGGGCATAAAGAATGGCCTCTTCGTTGGAAACGGTTTCAATCCCATCCACGAGGGATAAATCCAGAACTTCGGGAACAAACCCCGCCCCAATGCCCTGAATTTTGTGGGGGCCGGACTTTAAGGGCTGACCTGCCCGGGCTTGGGATAGTACCGGGCTGGCTTCTGGCTCCACCGCTACCGATAAAATCGGTTTTCCTTGGGTCTTTTTGATATAGCGCGAAACTCCCGTAATGGTTCCGCCCGTTCCCACACCCGACACGAGAATATCGATCGCCCCATCTGTGTCCTGCCAAATTTCGGGGCCGGTGGTTTCCTCATGGATGCGGGGATTGGCCGCATTACGGAACTGTTGCAACAACACATAGCGATCGGGATTAGATGCGGCAATTTCTTCTGCCTTTGCCACCGCTCCGGTCATGCCCTTGGTCCCTTCTGTTAACACCAGATTGGCTCCATAGGCGAGCAACAGTTTGCGCCGCTCCAAGCTCATGGTTTCAGGCATGGTCAGGGTCAGGGGAATCCCCTTAGCGGCGGCCACAAAGGCTAGGGCAATGCCTGTATTGCCACTGGTGGGTTCCACCAGTTCTTTGCCCGGCCCCAATAATCCCCGTTGTTCCGCATCCCAGATCATGGCCGCACCAATACGACATTTGACTGAATAGGCTGGATTGCGACCTTCAATCTTGGCCAGAACCGTGGCGTGACTGTTGCCAACGACTCGATTAAGGCGCACTAGAGGAGTCCGCCCGATCGACAAACTGTTATCTGCGAACCATTTCTTACTCACAAAATGGCAACTCCATGATCAAAATACGACAGTTCACCAGATTGGCTCATCTTGAATTCATTTGAAATTCATTTTGAATCCATTTACAATTCATCTTAGCCTACGCACTATCAACCTCTGGTCAAGCTAAACAAATCTTTATAATTAGGGGTTGCTGAATAAATCTAAAAACCTTGTTGGATAATATCTTTAGGCTTTTTTGAAATCAAAAAGTGCCCGCCATGGGAGTGGTCGGGGGGAAAATTCAGGTACTTTTTCCCCGAAAATTAGGTAATTGACCCTCTGAAAACGGGTAAAACCCTACACCCTACACCCCACACCCCACACCCTACCCCCACGAAAAACTTTTTGCCGCAAACCCTAATTAGGGGGGGTAGGCGATCGCTGTGGTTGAAGAATCAAGGTATAGGAGGGCGGGAAGTGGAGATAAGCCACTCGCCGCTCTCCTATAGCTTTTAAACAGGATTGAGCAAGAATAATGCCTGAAGCCGCAAAACTAAGGGGTTCAACCTAGTCGCAGTTTAGTGATAATTCTTTGACCATAGAGTTGAATTCCTTCTAACTTAGCTAGGGAGAATTTGGGTTTAATGGGAAGGATCAGTAAAGACATAAAACTCATCCGCAGCAAGCGATAAACAAGGATAGTTAAAGTCGTATGTTTTTCGAGACTGAGAAGATAACTATAGATATTATGAGTTAGTCTTAGATAACCATAGCGACGGGTGATAGAAGATGGTTCATGAATAATTTTAATCTGATTGGTAACAACGACTAAATAGCCTTGATTTGCGTATCTTCGGGAAAAATCAAAGTCTTCGTAGTAGAGAAAGTAATCGGGATCAAAATGGGGACAAGTGGAAAAATTCGAGAAGTTAATTAATAAACTGCATCCCGTCACCCAGTCGGGAATTAGATAGGGTTTATCTCGATAGTCTAAGGATTCCTCCACCACGTTAATTGTGCCGATTTTAGCATTAAATTTTCCCCAACCAAACCAGATTTTACCATCCGGTTCGTAAATTTCTGTACCAGCGATGGCAACTTCGGGATATTGCTGAAAAAATTTGCTGGCTTTCTCCAGAGAGTCCGGTAATAAGTAAGCGTCGGGATTAACTAACCAAACGATAGCTTCTCTGTCTTGTTGATAAATCCAATTAAGTCCCAGATTACATCCTTTCCCAAATCCTAAATTTTCCCCCGCTTCAATAATCTTGACTCTTTCCGATGCTAAAGATTGGATATTTTTATCTTCAGTGGAATTGTTAATAATGATGAGAGTAGCAGATAAATCATCGTCGAGGGAAGCGATTAAACGCTGAATTAATTCCGCGCAATTGTAGTTAACGGTCAATATATAAATCATTACAGATAAAAGGTAGGAGTCACTGGTAATTAAAAATCGTTAGAGAATAGCTTTTCCGTGCTAATTACTTTTTTTGGAGACGACAGAGATTAAAATTTTCAATTTTACTAGGAAAGGGTTGACAATTTTGGAAATCAATAACGAGATTTTCTTTAGCCAAATCTTCCACTATATCAGGGGATTTTTTATTAAAGTCCGTCTGGAGAATGTAGAGAGATTCTGGGGGAGTATTAGCAATAAATGTCTCGGCATTTTTTCGCATTAAAGTTCCCTCACTGACTCCCATATTCCCTCGCAATCGCACAAAACGAGTCGAAGCGGGAAAATGGGGAACTAGATAACCCGTTCCTTCATCTCCCCAGATAACAATCGTGGAATTTTCGTAGGGTTTTAATGCTTGACTATCGATACCAAAATAATTATCTGACCATCCCATTCTCCACCAGTCTAAGGGTTTGACTGTAGCGGCAATTAAGGCAAAAATAGCGATAGATATTATAAAAACTGTCCTTTTATGAGGATAAAGATAGGCAATAATCAGGATAATTAAAACCGGTGTGATTAACTCTAGAACCATCAGATAACGATAAATAGAAAACCCCTTTAACCAGATCAGATAGGCACTACAATAAAAAGGTAGTAAAAATCCGAGAATGGGTAAATGGACTAAATTATTTTTTTGCTCTAGAGAACGGCGAGAGGTGTAGCGATAAATAATTACTCCCAGAAGAATAACAATTAAAAGATAGGCAATAGCAAAACGAGTCTCTTTAAATTTTACCTCAGCCACTAGGGTTTGTTCCTGCACAAAATAAAAGGGATAAAATAAAAATTGCCAAACATCTTTCGGTAAAAAGCGTACATCTTGCAGGTTAAAATCTGTTTCGATGTAGGGAGATTGAAAAATTTTGTTGAAGAAGGGAAAAAGGGGATTAGCAAAATTAGTCCACATCAGGATTATCCAATAACCCATCGTCAGGGAAAATCCCACAGCCATAGAGAGAATTAAGGACAGAAGATTACGCAGCTTTTCCCTGATGGTATTGGTTAAAAAACTAATCGCCACGATTAAACTGATACTATACAGTGCCGTGGTCAATTTTAGTCCTGTTGCTAGTCCGAAAAGCAATCCTGCAAAAATTATAGTTTTAACCTTAACCGGTTGATTACGACCAAGACAAGCGATAATTAAAAATAATCCTGCCAAAACAAAAACACTGCTGGTACTATCGCCGATACTGGTTCCCAACTCTGATAGAAAAGCTGCCCCAAAAATACTGATAATTGCTGCTGCTACGCTTAAAGTTATCTTGTATCTTTCGCCAACTTTATCGAAGGATTGATAAGTGATTAAATGAACCAACCACTGATTTAAACCGTGAAATCCTCCCAAGAAAAACCCGACCACCACAGGAGGTAGTTTTAAGTAATGGATAGCAACGAAAAAAGGAACATCCATCAGAGGATTAAAGAAAGTTTGTATCTGTGCTGGGAGGACATCATACTTAAAACGTCCCGTTAATAACATATAAGGATTATAAAAATGATAATTGCGTAAATCCCAACTAACATCTTGACCTAAGATAACTGAGATAATCCCTAATCCGATAAAATAAACTACTGCCCAGAAGAGGGGATGAGTCAGGGTGAACCGTTTTAATAATGCCATAATTTAATCAATAATTTTGGTGACTTCGACGAGAAAACTAAACCCAATAGGACTGTTTACCTTCGGCAAAAGCCAATCAGTTATTAGTTTTTATTGTGCCATTAGACTAATTACTAGCTCTGGGACGAGTCGGCCTTTTAGCTGATAGCTTTTTACTTGATATACCATGTTTGGCTAACAAATACAAACGGAAACTTTTCACTCCCAAAAACGTCTTTGGGCGAGTTGACCAAATTTTGATACACTAAGGTGATAAAATTGCCCACCATACTGACTCGATCGCCCATGAAGTCCAGAAAAGGGTTAATCTCGGTCAAGCAAGCTTATCTAAAAATTCTATCGGTCATCCTAGTGCTGGCGATAATTGGTTTATCGGTAGTCGGAAACTATGGTATCACTTGGGACGAACCGATCGAAGTGGATATGGTCAATCATAATCTCGAATATATCCGAGAAAACAAGCCCATATCAGAAATGTCGCGTCATTACGGCTTTTATTTTAACTACATCTCCCAACTTATCTATGAAACCAAAGAAAATTTTTTCCCTGCTACCCCCAATCTTCCCCCCAATCCCACTGATAAGGATGAATGGCTATCGAGGATCTGGCAAATAACCCGGGTTAAGCACGTCGTCACCTTTCTTTTTTCCCTGATTACCTATCTATCGGTGGTGGGAATCGTCGCTATCCTAGCAGGAATCGAATCTGCTTGGTTAGGTGCGCTAATTTTAGCCCTATTTCCCGCTTTTTGGGGTCATAGCTTCTTTAATCCCAAAGATATTCCCTTTGCAGCCATGTTCACCCTCGGAACCTTCGCCGGTTCCCTATTGCTAGATAAATATTTTCGATCCGAAAATCAGGCTATTAAACTAGGATTTAACCGTTTAACCGTTTATTCTTGCCTCTACGGGATTCTCGCTGGTTTAATCACCGGAATTCGCATCGGTGGCTTTTTTATCCTCTTTTATCTCATCTTCGCCCATCTGGTGGCCCGATGGAATTTAAAAACAATCCTCAAAACTCTCTGGCGTTTTCTGCCCCTATACGCAGTTATTATACTTTTTTGGGCAATAACCACCTATATAGTCTATCCTGCTGCTTGGAGAAACCCGATTACTTGGTTTATCGAAGCGATAACCCTCATGTCAAAGTATAACATCTGGGATAATACGGTTCTCTTTGACGGTCAAAATATCCCCGGTCGTTCCCTACCTTGGTACTATCTACCCCGGCTATTTTCCCTCACCACCCCCGTCCTCCTGCAAATCGCCGCCCTGGTCGGTGTAATTGGGATTTTGACAAAAATGACCAAATTAACGCCAACCCAGCGTGCTTGCGCCCTAATCACCGTACTCCAAGCGTTTTTACTGCCTACCGTTGCTATCCTGCGTCACTCTACCCTCTACGACGGCATCCGTCACTTTTTATTTGTCATTCCCGCCCTAGCAGCGATCGCAACTACGGCCATTATTTGGACATACCATAAACTCAAGCGAAAGTCAATAAAAATCTTTCTAACGACCCTGCTAATCCTCAACTTTAGCGTCATTGTCTATGACATGATTGGCCTGCATCCCTACGAATACACCTACTATAATCGCGCCTACGGAGGCTTAAAAGCGGCCCAAGGTCAACAGGAAACCGATTACTGGGGATTAAGTCTCAAAGAGGGGATGGAATGGCTTAATCAAAATGCCGCCGCTAACTCTACCATAGTCGTTGCCGGTCCGATGTTTGCGGCAGAAATGGTAGAGGATCACCAACGAAACTTTACGATGATCTATCGAGATGACTTTGCTTGGGGAAAGGCCGCCGACCCCGATTATTACATGGGTTTATCCCGATACGATTATTTCCAAGCTTTCCCCCATTGTCCCATTGTTCATGCCGTCCAACGTCAGGACACCCCCCTAACCATCATTAAACATTGTCGTCAGCCATGATCGAAATGACTGCTATTCCGCCGATTTCCCTGCAAAACTACCGTATCGCGGCGATTATTCCCTGTCACAACGAAGAACTAACGATCGCTAAAGTTGTCTCCCAATTTCAAACTTTTCTGCCAGAAGCGGCAATTTATGTCTATAACAACCGTTCTACCGATGATACCGTGACCGAGGCACTGAAAGCCGGGGCGATCGTTCGTCAGGAAATCCAACCGGGAAAAGGCAATGTTGTCCGGCGGATGTTTGCCGATATCGAGGCCGATATCTATATTCTTATTGATGGTGATGATACCTACGAAATTGCGGCAGTACGAGGCTTAATTGAACGAATGCTGCGGGAACAATTGGATATGGTCGTCGGTGCGCGTCGGGAAGCGGTAAAATCCTCCCAGGCTTATCGTCCCGGTCATCGCGCTGGTAATCTATTTTTAACAGGATTCGTTAAATTTCTGTTTGGAGCGCGTTTAATCGATATGCTCTCTGGTTATCGTGTCTTTTCCCGTCGTTTCGTCAAATCTTTTCCCGCTTTGTCCAATGGTTTCGAGATTGAAACCGAGTTAACTATCCACGCTTTAGAATTAAAAATTCCCTTCGCTGAAGAACCAACCCTCTACGGGGAACGTCCCGAAGGTTCCCAAAGTAAATTAAAAACCTTTCAAGATGGCTGGCGAGTATTGGGAACCGCTATCTTACTTTTTAAAGAAATTCGTCCTTTTCTCTTTTTTAGCCTTGTCTCGCTAATTTTAGCGGTTATTTCCCTTCTCTTAGCGATTCCCGTCCTGTTTGAATACCTCGAAACCGGCTTAGTGCCACGTTTTCCCACCGCTATTTTATCGGCCTCGATCATGCTTTTAGCCTTTTTAGGTTTGACCTGTGGCATGATCCTCGATTCCGTCTCCCGGGGACGCAAAGAGATGAAACGAATGGCTTATCTAGCTAACAGTTGGCTGAAAGGTTAGGGGGAAAAAGTTCACTAAACATACAGGTCTAGGTCACATCTGGGGTTAAACCGCCTCTAACCGTTGCAGCACGGAGGAGGGTTTTTTGTCAATAAATTCCGCCGGCGAAATTTGATATTTAATCAGATTGGCTAATTCCTGTAGTTGGCTGATAGCTTCCGCACCTTCGAGTTTCATTAACTCTCGATCATCGCGCATTTCTGTCCAAGTGATGCCGTAATCGGACACGAGAAACCGAATTAGATGGGTTTCACCCAATCCCACCATAAAGGATGCGCTGTTCATTTGACCGCCACAGGTATAGCAGGATGCTAGATAACCCTGATTTTCTAGTGCGATCGCTAAGGCCTGTAAATCCATGACTAAGTCTTTGACCAGTTGGCGATGCTGTTCTGCAAGTCGTTTAAACACAATTTTCCTCCTGATAACACTCCTCAATTATAAAACCTTAACACTTTTTTAAGATTCTTTCTTGAGAAAATAAGGTATGCGAACTAAGTTTTCGGCTCTTCTGGTTTCTGTGTGGAAACGAGGTCTATACTGATAGTCTCTTCCGCAAAATAGTCCTAAAAGTCTTGCTCAATAAGCACTTCAGGATTCTATAAGCAAAAATTATCACACAAAGTCGAGAAGAGCCAGTTTTCTTACGGATGTTAAGGTGATTTCCGAGAACAAATTTACCTTCGGCAGAGTTTAACAATGCCAAGCTCTGACAGCAGATAATTGATCGTCTGGTAATTTCTTTAGAGGAAATCACCTAAGTAACAAAATGTAAAGAACCCGATACCTAGAGTAGCGCGAATTCCTGAGATAGCCAAGTGTATGTAAGTACAAAGCCACCAGTTTATCCGTCTTTCCACCCCCTCGATGCCAACTATAGCGGTTTTCAGTCTAATAAGGTATAGTAAACCCCTTGATAGATAGGCGTTTCAGCGTTTCAATCGGGACTCACTTCTGTGAAAACCGCTATATTCCCATCATGCCTATTTTTAAAGTTTATGATCCAGTTTCGACAAAAAAGTTCGCAAATCTAGATTGACAATTACATAAACCTATGTCTCTATTCCGGATGAGGAGGGGGGGGAGTGGGAATTGTAAATTATGAATTATGAATTATGAAGTGGGGTGATGGGGTGTGGGGTGTGGGGAAAATAAATAAAAATAATCTCCTGTCTCCTGCCTCCTGTCTCCTGCCTTTTGCCTCCTGTCTCCTGACTCCTGACGACCGACTCCTGATCACTGATTACTGATTACTGATCACTGATCACTGATTGCTGATAAGATTGTTACGAAAATATAAACACGAAATTCTATAGTTAGCCATGACCCAAAACGGAAGCTCGAAGTCGATCGTTGTCTCTCCCTCGATCCTATCGGCGGATTTTAGTAAATTAGGAGCCGATATCGAGGCTGTGGATAAGGCAGGAGCCGATTGGATTCACGTTGATGTGATGGATGGTCGTTTTGTCCCGAATATCACCATTGGACCCCTGATTGTCTCCGCTATTCGTCCCTATACGAAAAAACCTTTAGATGTGCATTTAATGATCGTCGAACCAGAAAAATATGTGGCTGACTTTGCGAAAGCGGGTGCTGACATTATTTCTGTTCACGCTGAACATAATGCTTCTCCCCACCTCCATCGTACTCTTTGCCAAATCCGCGAACTCGGTAAACAAGCGGGTGTGGTATTAAATCCCTCCACTCCCCTAGATTTAATCGAATACGTGCTGCATTTGTGCGATTTAGTCCTAATTATGAGCGTTAACCCCGGTTTTGGTGGCCAGAGTTTTATCCCGGAAGTTGTCCCCAAAATCCGTCAATTACGCCAAATCTGCGATGAAAAAGGCTTGGATCCCTGGATTGAAGTGGATGGCGGCTTGAAACCGGCTAATACTTGGCAAGTTCTCGAAGCAGGTGCTAATGCGATCGTAGCAGGTTCGGCGGTATTTAATGCCCCCGATTACGCAGCAGCGATCGAAGGTATCCGTAACAGCAAACGTCCCCAACCTCAATTAGCCACCGTTTAATTGCCGCAGGGGTGGGTTAGCTGTTGACTAATTATCTTAGTATTGGCACTAACCCACTCTGCTGATTTGTTCTAAAACCTGCCGCCATAAACCGGAATTAGAGACGGCTAAAACTTCGCTAGAATCAGCTTTTAGGGGATTACCCGACCAATCGCTAATTATTCCGCCCGCACCTTCAATAATCGGGATTAAAGCACAAAAATCGTAGTATTTCAGGTCTGATTCTAGGATTACCATCGGCATGGCAGTGCAGCCGGTGGCTAACATCATATAGTTATAACAATCACCCCCAAAAGCGGTACGTTTGCAGACGCTTTGCAGCTGACGAGCGATCGCTTGTTGTCGTTCTGTGATAAACATTAAGGGGGTGGTGGAGGCTAAACAGGCATTTTTTAAGACAAGTTCCCGATCTTGACGGTAGGGATTAACAATCATCCGGTTATTATAAAGACTGGCTTTTCCCTTCACTCCTAACCAGCGATCGCCTAAAATCGGTTGATCGACAATTCCTAAAATCGGTTGATTTTCTGCCACTAGGCCGATTAAAGTCCCAAAAATCGGTAATCCCTTGACAAAAGAGGATGTGCCATCGATGGGATCCAACACCCAATAACGACCACTTTGGGAGGGAATATTGGCTCCTTCTTCCCTAATAACCCCATCTTCAGGCAATTCTCGCCGAATAATCGCCACCATCGCCTCCTCAGCTTCTCGATCAGCGATTGTTACTATTGAGGAAACTTGATCGAGTTTTGTCTCGGTTTCTAGATCAGGCTGCCGAAAATAGCGCCGGATAATCTCTCCAGACGCGTCCGCTAATTGATGAGCTAGTTGGATAGTGCGATCGATATTCATCAATAAAAGTTATCCATACAGGAAAACAATAATGTTTATTTATGGTAAAGGGGAAGTGGGGAATTATGAATTATGAATTATGAATTATCAGTGGGGAGATGGGGAGGTGGGAATTATGAATTATAAATTATGAATTATCAGTGGGGAGATGGGGGATTTAGCGGAAATTTCCCTATCACCCTAAATACCTATTGCGGCATCGAACCTAGAACTATCAATGGGTAACAGTTTGATTTTGACTCCATAATTAAATTAGTCAACGATCGACTCAATCTCAAGACGAGAAAAAATTAATCTATTAGGAGTTTAGCTGATGACGGCTTTTACGGAAAATGACCTAAAAAGGTTAGAAAATCTGATTATCAATGGACAAAAAGCGATCGAAACTCGTTTAACCTCTCTGGAGAATGGACAAAAAGCGATCGAAACTCGTTTAACCTCTTTGGAGAATGGACAAAAAGCGCTCGAAACTCGTTTAACCTCTCTGGAGAATGGACAAAAAGCGATCGAGAATAGCGTCGGAGAGATCAAAAGAGAAATTCAGGTCCTAGAGATAGGACAGACGGAAATTAAGGGAGAAATCAGGACTTTAGACGCAAAAATCACCGGTTTAAATGAAAGAGTGCAACTCATCGAGGCATCCGTGGGAAAAATTCCCGATTTAGCTGAAAAAATTGGGGAGGTAAAAAACTGGAAACAGATCGGTATATCGATTGTGACTGCTTTTGTGGGTGGGGTAATTGGTTGGTTAATTCGGGGAAAATAAAACTAGGCAATGTAACATAGTATTAAGCATTTGTATATTTTTATTAATTTTTATGGAACAGACAGCTTTAAATCTGATCGCGATTACCGTTTTTTCGATCACTCTTTCCGTATTTGTCACCCCTTTGCTGTCTATTTCGCCTTTTATTCCCGCTTTGGCTACTTTTAGCCTCTTGGGATTAGTCACCGTTGATACTCTCACCTTTAATAACCGAGGCGTGACTTTACTACTGGATGCTCTTTCTCCCAGTAAACACCGTCAAAGAGTTATTTACCACGAAGCCGGACATTTTCTCGCCGCTTATATTTTGGGTATTCCGATCGCCAGTTATAGTTTGACCGCTTGGGAAGCCTTTCGTCAAGGCCAAGAGGGAGTCGGCGGCGTTCAATTTGATTTAGCAGATTTAGGGCAAAAAGTCAAGAACTTTACCGATTTTCCTGCTTTTTTAGAGAGAATTTCTACGGTGTGGATGGCGGGAATTGCTGCCGAAACCTTAGTTTATGGTAAAGCGGCAGGGGGAGAAAGCGATCGATTTTATCTGCAATCGGCCTTAAAATTAGCGGGGGTTCCTGAGAATAATTATGCCCAAAAAGAGCGCTGGAGTTTATTACAGGCAAAAACTCTTTTAGAAAAACAACAGACTGCCTATCAAGCTTTAGTGATAGCTATGGAAAACAGGGCCAGTGTGGAAGAATGCTGTCGGGTGATTAGCGAAAGTTTAGTATAACGGGAAAAGTAATCAGGGATGAATTTGATGTTTTCCCCGTTAAATTATCAATCCGATCAGCGATTAGCTTTAATTGTGCGCGGAGCAGTACAAGGGGTCGGTTTTCGTCCTTTTGTTTATCGATTAGCAACGGAATTAAACCTAACTGGTTGGGTGAATAATACAGCAGCGGGAGTTTTTATTGAAGTTGAGGGCAATCGAGACAAACTGGAAACTTTTTTGACTCGATTATCTTTAGAAAAACCACCTCAATCGCTAATTGAAAATATTGAGACTCAATGGTTAAATCCCGTCGGTTATCAAAACTTTAGCATACGTCCTAGCAGCGGCGGTGAAAAAAATACAATTGTTCTGCCCGATTTAGCCACTTGTCCCGATTGTTTAGCCGATATTTTTGACCCGAATAATCGTCGTTATCGCTATCCTTTTACTAACTGCACTAACTGCGGTCCTCGCTACAGTATTATCGAGAGTTTACCCTATGATCGCAGTGCCACAACTATGAGGGGTTTTAATCAGTGTCCCGAATGTCAAAGGGAATACGAAAACCCTCTGGATCGCCGTTTTCATGCCCAACCGAATGCCTGTCCTAGTTGCGGACCCCAAATCAGTCTTTTAGACAGTCAAGGAACTGTATTAGCGGAAAAAGATCAAGCTTTAATCGCCACCGCTAGAGCAATTAAACAGGGAAAAATTATAGCGATCAAAGGATTAGGAGGATTTCACCTAGTTGTCGATGCAAGAAATACGGAAGCAGTGCAAAAATTGCGACAACGCAAACAGCGACCAGATAAGCCTTTTGCCGTGATGTATCCTAATCTTGAGTTAGTGAAAAACCACGGTTATGTATCTTCTTTAGAATCGCAATTATTGCAGTCTCCTGCTGCGGCAATTGTCCTGATTAAACAGCAAAAAAATGATCTTTCTGCTGCCGTTTCTCCGGGTAATCCCTATCTAGGAGTCATGTTACCCTATACTCCCCTACATCATCTTTTATTGGCAGAATTAGGCTTTCCTGTTGTAGCAACCAGTGGTAATCTAGCCGATGAACCTATCTGTATTGAGGAAAAAGAAGCTTTAGAAAAATTGGGAACTATCGCCGATTTATTTCTAGTTCATAATCGTCCAATAGTTCGACCAGTGGATGACTCTATTATCAGGGAAATGGCGGGAAAAGCGATGATTTTGCGCCGGGCGCGGGGATATGCTCCCTTTCCCGTTAAAATTAATGAGGGAGATTTTCCCCCGATTCTGGCCGTGGGAAGTTATTTTAAAAATACCGTGGCTATCTACCAAAAAAATCAAGTTTTTATCAGTCAACATATCGGCGATTTAGATACGGTTAATGCCGTCAATCATTTTGAAAATATTCTCGATAGTTTAAAAAAATTATACGAGTTTGCACCCGAAGTTATTGCCTGTGATGCTCATCCTGAATATCTAGCGACCAAGTACGCTTATAGCTTAAATTTGCCCGTTATTCCCATTCAACACCATTACGCTCACGTTTTATCCTGCATGGCAGAACATCAGCTACAACCTCCGGTTTTAGGGGTTGCTTGGGATGGAACAGGATACGGTTTAGACGGCACAATTTGGGGGGGAGAGTTTATCCATATTGCTGCCGATTCTTGGCAGCGAGTCGCCCATTTTAAACCCTGGCCATTACCCGGAGGAGAAAAAGCGGTTAAAGAACCCAGACGAGTAGCTTTAGGATTACTAGAAGTTATGGAAAATACTGATAGGATAAAATCAGCTTTTAGTGAACAGGAATGGTCTATTTTTAGGCAAATGTTAACCAAAAAAATTAATTGTCCTTTAACTTCTAGTGTCGGGCGTTTGTTTGATGGCGTGGCGGCGATTCTAGGTTTATGTTATCAATTAAGTTTTGAGGGACAGGCAGCAATGCAGTTAGAATTTGCCCTTGAGAGCATTAAAACAGAGGAATATTATAATTTTTCTTTGTCCGCCGACTCACCCATAGTTATTGATTGGAATCAGATAATTTTAGGAGTTGTTGAGGATTTAGAAAAACAAGTACAAATCGGCATAATTGCCGCTAAATTTCATAATAGTTTAAGTGAGATTATTGTAGAAATTGCTCACCAAATAGGTAGAGAAAAAATTCTCCTGACGGGAGGCTGTTTTCAAAATCGTTATCTAACGGAAAGAACAATTAATCGCCTACAAGCTTCGGGATTTCAACCCTACTGGCAGCAAACTGTTCCCACTAATGATGGTGGTATTAGCCTTGGTCAAATTATCGGGGCTTTTTCTCAACTTAAACGGTTCTAGATAGGACAAAATTAACTTCTTGGTTAGGACAGGCAAGAGCTAGTTATAAACCACAGAGACACAAAGAACACAGAGAGCCGATTTTTTTCTAGACTGTTGAGATGGTCGAAAATTGAGATTTTAGCTTAAACGATGCCACTCAACGATTTTATTACCTACTTTCAAAATAATTGCTTGACCTAAACCGAGTTCTTGTGTCACATTGACTAGATGGGCGAAATTTTGACGGGTGATTGCTAGTCCCTGCAAACAGGCTAGAAAATCGAGACAGAGAACCGTAGAAAATTCCCAAGTTTGTCGGTAAATACGGCAATTGTCCGGTAAAAAAGCCACAAGAGTGCGAAAATGAGTCAAAGCGGCTTTCTCAAAATTGGCGCTAGTGCAGTCAAAAGACGAGTGCTGATAGCTCATAAAAACTTTGCCTGATAGGGAGATAGCAGGGTTTCCCTCAGACTAGCACCTCGCTTCTGGGGATCACGTTCCCTTTAGAATTTCTCAATAGACTGGCAAATCCCCCCAGAGGGGTATCCTTACCCGCGAACAAATTGCTAGAAGCTAGGTTTCTTCCCAGAGATGGTGTACTTTAGATATTGATGTCCTTCCTGCTGGCAAGATAACCTGTAAATTTCCCCACTCGTCCCTAGCGATAAAAGGCTGTATTTAGTCAAAAATCAAGTGTTGACTTTGATGCCAAACTTGCCAAGTAAAAAATGATGACAGCCTCAAGTTGCCGCTTAACTACTTGACTAATTAACTGATAACTGGTAACTAAGATTATGAATAATGCAATTGTCAAACCGAGAGATGTACAAGTAGCACCTATTGCCGTCGATACTTTTGTCTTTCGTTCCCGCACTTGGGACCGGTTAAAATTCGAGATCGAATACGGATTACAAAAGGGAACCACCGCCAATAGTTATCTGATTAAAGGTGAAAAGGTCGCTCTTTTTGATCCACCGGGGGAATCATTCTCGGCTATATTTTTAGAGGCTTTAACTAAAAGAATTGATCCGAAAACTATTGATTATATTATCCTCGGTCACGTTAACCCCAATCGTGCCGTCACCCTCAAGGCACTTTTAGAAATCGCTCCTCAAGTCACTTTTGTTTGTTCTAATCCGGGGGCAATTTCCCTGAAAAAAATTCTCGAAACCGAAGCATTAAATCTGTTGGTTGTCAAGGGGGAAGAAATATTAAATTTAGGGGCAAACCATCAATTAGAATTTATCCCCACTCCTAACCCCAGATTTCCCGATCAACTCTGTACCTACGACAGCAAAACCGATATTCTCTACACCGATAAATTATTCGGAGCGCACGTTTGTGGCGACCAAATTTTTGATGAGGGTTGGAGCGTTTATAACGAAGATCGGCGTTATTATTTCGATTGTCTCATGGCTCCCTATGCCAGCCAAATTAGCAACGCTTTGGAGAAATTAGCCGCTAAATCGCCCTTATTTTATGCTGTTGGTCACGGTCCTCTGGTGCGTTACGCGATGCACGAATTGACCCTTTCCTATCAACAATGGTTAGCAGTACAAAAGTATCAAGAGTTGACAATCGCCCTGATTTATGCCAGTGCCTACGGCAACACCGCCACCCTTGCTCAAGCGATCGCCATGGGGATCACGAAAGCGGGAGTAGCAGTGACGGCGATTAATGCCGAGTTCGCTGAACCGGACGAGATCAAAACGGCGATCGAAAAAAGTGTCGGTTTTATCTTTGGTTCCCCCACTTTGGGAGGACACGCACCGACTCCCATCCAAACCGCCTTGGGGATTACCCTAGCAAATGGCGATAAAAGCAAGCTGGTGGGAGTTTTTGGCTCCTACGGTTGGAGTGGGGAAGCGGTCGATCTTTTAGAAGGTAAATTCCGGGATGGCGGTTATCGCTTCGGTTTTGAGCCAATTCGGGTTAAATTTAAACCGACGGAGGCAGTTTTAAAGACCTGTGAGGAAGCAGGAACCGATTTCGCTCAAGCAGTCAAAAAAGCTCGCAAAAGCAGACAACCGAAAACTAATGTTAACCAATCCCAAAGCGATCGGCGATCGCAGGCCCTGGGACGTTTGGTGGGTTCTCTCTGTATCGTCACCTGCGAATTGGGGGAATTGCGCGGCGCCATGTTAGCCTCTTGGGTGTCGCAAGCGACGTTCACCCCCCCCGGATTGACTATTGCCGTGGCGAAAGAACGAGCGATCGAGTCTCTGCTCTATAGCGGTACGCCTTTTGTCCTTAATATCCTCCAAGAAGGTCAACATTTGGCTTTAATGAAGCATTTTCTTAAACCTTTTTCCCCCGGAGAAGATCGTTTTGCTAATATCGAAACCACTAAAGCTGAGAACGGTGGGCCGATTCTGGCCGAAGCGCTCGCTTATCTGGAATGTCGGGTAGAACAACGAATGGAGTGCGGTGATCATTGGCTGATTTATGCGATCGCAGAAAAAGGCAAGGTTTTACACCAGGGTTTAACCGCCATCCATCATCGCAAATCCGGCAGTTATTATTAATTTGTCGTTATGATCATTTCAGGGGGTGTTTTCAGGCAGGATAACGCACCCTGATTGGTCTAAAAATATATTCTTATGAAAAGTATTGTTTTAATTGTTGGCTTTGAAACCTTTAACACCAATTTATATCGGCAATCGGGCCTGTTGGCTAGTTCTAAATGTCCCGATTTAGAGGTCAAAGTATTTAGCGATAAATCCTTGACGAGCGAACCGGAAATAGTCGAGCAAGCTTTAGCCACTGCCGACGTTTTTTTTGCTAGTTTGATCTTCGATTACGATCAAGTTACTTGGCTGCGGCAACGAGCGGCAGAGATTCCGATTCGCTTAGTTTTTGAGTCTGCTTTAGAGTTAATGAGTTTAACCCGTTTGGGAGAATTTGCCATCGGGGATAAACCAAAAGGAATGCCAAAACCAATTCAATTTATCTTGAGTAAATTTTCCAGTGGCAAGGAAGAAGATAAGTTAGCCGGTTATCTCAGTTTCCTCAAAACTGGTCCGAAACTGCTGAAATTTATTCCCGCTAAAAAAGTTCAAGATTTGCGTAATTGGTTAATTATTTACGGTTATTGGAATGCGGGAGGAACTGAAAATGTTGCCGCTATGTGTTGGGTAATTGCCCAAAAATATCTAGGATTAAAAGTACGGGAAATACCCGAAGTTATCGAAACTCCCAATAAGGGACTATTACACCCCGATTATCAGGGTTATTTTCTCACTCCCCAAGAATATTTGACTTGGTATAAAAAAAATAAATCTCTTGATAAACCAGTGGTGGCACTGCTGCTTTATCGGAAGCACGTTATCAGTAAACTACCCTATATTAATCAATTAATCCGTCATTTTGAAACGGCTAATTTAATTCCCCTACCCGTGTTTATTAACGGAGTAGAAGGCCATACAATTGTTCGGGATTGGTTAACCACAGACTACGAAATTCAGCAAAGAAAAAAAGGAATCATTGAAACTCCTTCTTTAAGTGAAGATGCGGTGACAGTAGATGCAATTGTCTCGACGATTGGCTTTCCTTTGGTGGGGGGTCCCGCGGGTTCTATGGAAGCAGGAAGACAGGTAGAAGTGGCTAAACGAATTCTGTCCGCTAAAAATATTCCTTATCTTATCGCTGCCCCTTTATTGATTCAAGATATTTATTCTTGGACAAGACAGGGAATCGGTGGTTTACAGAGTGTGGTTCTATACGCTTTACCTGAATTAGATGGAGCAATTGATACGATTCCTCTGGGGGGATTAGTGGGGGAAACTATCTATTTAATCCCCGAAAGATTACAGCGTTTAACTGGACGTTTAAACAGTTGGATTAAGTTACATAAAACCCCTCCCCAAGAACGCAAAATAGCCATCATTCTCTATGGATTTCCCCCTGGTTATGGGGCAGTTGGTACGGCAGCTTTATTAAATGTTCCCCGGAGTTTGGTTAAGTTTTTACAAGCTTTACAAGCGCAGGGTTATAATGTGGGAACAATTCCCGAAGACGGGGAAGAAATTATTCAAAAAGTTAAATTTGCCGATGATGAAAATCTCTCTAAACAAAATCGTTTATCGATAGAAACTTTAGAAAATTGGCTAGGTTATCTGTTAACTTCTCGCATTGAAAAACACTGGAAATCTCTGAAAGATGCGGGGATAAAAACTATTGGCGATCAGTATCATTTAGGGGGTATTGAGTTAGGTAATATCTGGATTGGAGTGCAACCACCTTTAGGAATTGCTGGGGATCCGATGCGGTTAATGTTTGAAAAAGATTTAACTCCTCACCCTCAGTATGCGGCCTTTTATCAGTGGTTACAAAAAGATTTTAAGACCGATGCGCTCGTTCATTTTGGTATGCACGGAACCGTCGAATGGCTGCCCGGTTCACCCCTAGGAAATACTGGTTATTCTTGGTCAGATATTTTATTAGGAGATTTACCGAATTTATATATTTATGCCGCTAATAATCCCTCGGAATCTATCCTGGCTAAACGTCGCGGTTATGGGGTGTTAATTTCCCATAATGTGCCTCCCTACGGACGAGCGGGATTATATAAAGAATTGATGATTTTACGAGATTTGATTGCAGAGTTTCGAGAAAATCCTGAGAAAAATTACGCTTTAAGAGATAGTATTCTCCAAAAGATTATTGATACAGGTATCTCTAAAGATTGTCCTTTTCTGGAAGCAGAAAAACAGGGAATAGAATTCACTTTAGAAAATGCCAAATTATTTAGCCGCTAT
Source organism: Microcystis sp. M061S2 (assembly GCF_020245605.1). Lineage (NCBI taxonomy): Bacteria > Bacillati > Cyanobacteriota > Cyanophyceae > Chroococcales > Microcystaceae > Microcystis > Microcystis sp. M061S2. Next base: position 87,802 of record NZ_JADBUP010000020.1, read on the forward strand.
GCACTAACTGATTATTTTGTTAAGGTGTATAATTACCTACAAATCGTCGAACAAAGACTATTTTCTTCTGGGTTACACACCCTAGGAACTGCTCCCAATCAGGAAGAATTAAAAGGTTATCTTGACGCTTATTTCACCGATTTATCTGAGCGAGAATTTCAGCAAATTCTCGCTGATGAAGCAACCAATGAAAAGCTTAAAGAAGGCATTGCTATTAAAAATTTATTAGGACAAAATAGCGAAGAATTAACTAATCTTTTGCGGGGATTAAATGGGGAATATGTACCACCGGCACCAGGGGGTGATTTACTCCGGGATGGTGCGGGAGTTTTACCCACAGGACGCAATATACACGCTTTGGATCCCTACCGAATGCCTTCCCCCGCAGCCTACACTCGCGGACGAGAAATCGCCAAAAAACTGCTACAACAAAACTTAACCGAAAAAGGAAAATATCCCGAAACTGTAGCAGTTTTACTCTGGGGATTAGATGTGATTAAAACTAAGGGTGAATCCCTGGGTATTCTCTTAGAATTAGTCGGTGCGGAACCAGTGAAAGAGGGGACAGGAAGAATTGTCAGGTATGAATTAAAACCTTTAGGGGAAATTGGACACCCGCGCATCGATATTCTGGCTAATTTATCGGGAATTTTTCGGGATACTTTTATCAATATTATCGAGTTATTGGATGATTTAATGCAGCGGGCAGCCGAGATAGAAGAATCGGAAAATGATAATTATATCCGTAAGCACTATTTAGCCTTAAAAAGTCAAGGAATTGACAATGCCAGCGCTCGTTTATTTTCCAATCCTGCCGGGGATTTTGGCTCTTTAGTTAATGACCAAGTAGTGGAGGGAAATTGGGACAATGAAAACGAATTAGCGAAAACTTGGGAAAAGCGTAATGTTTTTAGTTATGGTCGTCAAGATAAGGGACAAGCGCGGCCAGAAGTGCTACAACAGTTATTAAAAACCAGTGAAAGTATTATCCAAGAAATTGACTCGGTAGAATACGGTTTAACCGATATTCAGGAATACTACGGCAATACAGGAGGATTAAAATTAGCCGCAGAAAAACAAAGCGGTAAACGGGTGATGACGAGTTTTGTCGAGAGTTTTTCCAATGATACAACTCCCCGCAAATTAGAGGAGGTTTTGCGCTTAGAATACCGCAGTAAATTACTCAATCCTAAATGGGCCAATGCCATGGTTAATCAAGGTTCCGGTGGGGCCTATGAAATCTCCCAAAGAATGACCGCTTTAATTGGTTGGGGCGGTACGGCTAATTTTAGTGACGATTGGGTGTATGATCAGGCAGCCGATACCTACGCTTTTGATGCAGAAATGGCGGAAAAATTGCGTCAAGCTAATCCCGAAGCTTTCCGTAATATTGTCGGTAGAATGTTAGAAGCACAGGGTCGCGGTTTTTGGCAAGCAGACCCCGACAAATTAGAGAAATTACAGGAATTATATCAATTGACCGATGAAAAGTTAGAAGGGGTTACTTAGGGTTTGCTGAATAAATCTAAAAACCTTCTTGGATAATATCTTTAGGCTTTTTTGAAATCAAAAAGTGCCAGCGATTGGAGTGATTGGGGGGAAAATTCAGGTACTTTTTCCCCGAAACTTAGGTAATTGACTCCCTGAAAATGGGTAAAACCCCACACCCCACACCCTGACACCAGGAAAAACTTTTTGCCGCAAACCCTACTTAGGGTTTTTATGGCAACAGGGAATCCTTGTGATAATCTGATTTTCCTCCTGTTTTACTCAGCAGAAGGATATTTTCAATCAGGATTGATTTTTCTAACGCTTTAGCCATATCGTATAAAGTCAAGGCTGCCACAGATACCGCCGTTAAAGCTTCCATTTCTACCCCAGTTTCCGATTTTGTCACCACTTCTGCCCGAATTTCGTAGCCGGGTAACTCTGCTTTCGGGATAATCTGAACATTGATTTTTTGCAGGGGTAAGGGATGGCAAAGGGGAATTAAACAGGAAGTTTGTTTGGCCGCCATAATTCCCGCTAGTCTGGCCGTCCCTAAAACGTCACCTTTAGGCGCATTTCCCTGTTCTATGGCTTCAAAAGTCGTTTTTAGCATTCTCACTTGTCCTAGGGCGATAGCAGTGCGTTTAGTGGGCATTTTCTCCGATACATCCACCATCTGGGCCTGTCCTTGGCTGTCGAGATGAGATAATTTTTCTTTACCCTCTTGCGTCATTGAATGAACCTGTGCTATAGTAGTTTACTGTTGAGAAAAACAAGGGCTTGTAGCTTAGTGGATTAGAGCGTGTGGCTACGGACCACAAGGTCGGGAGTTCGAGTCTCTCCAAGCCCGTTAGATACAATGGCATATACTACAGGAATTAGGAACCTATGGTTCCTAATTCCTTTGGTTTTTTACCCCATCTCCCCCAAGTCCCTAATATAGCACAAGTGTATTTATTTTTTCTGCAAGGGGACTGAGGTTAAATTGAAGTAAACCAGAATTCAAAATAGGAAATAGCGCTGGGCCATGGGTAAAACCGTAGCCGGTTCACAGATTAATAATTCCCCGTCAGCACGCACCTCGTAGGTTTCAGGATTAACTTCCATGCGCGGCAAAGCGTCATTAAGCTTCATACTAGCCTTACTGATATTGCGCGTATTCGACACTGCCACGGCGGTTTTTTTCAGCTTTAACTTCTCAGGAATGCCCGCTTTCATAGCATATTTAGAAACAAATGTCAAGGAAGTTTTGGCGATCGCACCACCAAAAGAGGCAAACATGGGACGCATATAAACCGGTTGGGGTGTGGGAATACTGGCATTAGCATCGCCCATTTGCGCCCAGGCGATTAAACCGCCTTTCAGGACAATTTCCGGTTTTACGCCAAAAAATGCCGGTTTCCAGAGAACCAAATCGGCTAATTTGCCCACCTCGATGGAACCGACATAATCGGAGACACCATGGGTAATAGCAGGATTAATCGTATATTTAGCAATATATCGTCTTGCCCGCAGATTATCATTCTCTCCCGTTTCCCCGGTCAGTCTGCCTCGTTGTACCCGCATTTTGTGGGCAGTTTGCCAAGTGCGGATAATTACTTCTCCCACCCGTCCCATCGCTTGAGAATCGGAGGAAATGATGCTAAAAGCCCCTAAATCGTGGAGAATATCCTCGGCGGCAATAGTTTCGCGGCGGATGCGGGATTCGGCAAAGGCCACATCTTCGGGAATACTCCGGTCTAGATGATGACAAACCATCAACATATCGAGGTGTTCCTCTAAGGTATTCGTCGTATAGGGACGGGTGGGATTAGTAGAGGAGGGTAAAACGTTCATTTCCCCGCAAACCCTGATAATATCGGGAGCATGACCACCGCCGGCCCCTTCCGTGTGGTAGGTGTGAATGACGCGATTTTTAAAAGCGGCGATAGTGGCCTCAACAAAACCGGCCTCATTGAGAGTATCGGTATGAATCGCCACCTGCACATCGTACTTATCGGCCACGCTTAAACAGGTATCAATGGCTGCCGGAGTGGTTCCCCAATCTTCATGGAGTTTTAAGCCAATTACCCCCGCTTTTACCTGTTCCGCTAGTCCTTCCGGCTGACTGCTATTGCCTTTACCCAAAAAACCCAAATTCATCGGGAAAGCTTCGGCGGCCTCTAGCATTCGATAGATGTTCCATTCTCCCGGGGTGCAGGTGGTGGCATTAGTTCCCGTCGCAGGTCCGGTCCCGCCACCAATCATCGTGGTAATCCCCGACGCGATCGCTGTCTCAATTTGTTGGGGACAGATAAAATGAATATGAGCATCAATCCCCCCTGCTGTCAAAATCATCCCCTCCCCGGCTAATGCCTCGGTAGCAGGACCGATAATAATATCGACATTATCTTGAATGTGGGGATTGCCCGCTTTACCGATTTTATAAATTTTGCCGTCTTTAATGCCCACATCGGCTTTAACGATGCCCCACCAGTCGAGAATTAAGGCATTAGTAATCACTAAATCTACCGCCCCATCTTCCCTAGAAATGGGGGATTGGCCCATCCCATCGCGAATTACTTTACCGCCGCCGAATTTTACCTCATCGCCGTAGGTGGTGAAATCTTTTTCGACTTCGATAAATAATTCCGTGTCTGCGAGGCGAACTTTATCTCCGACGGTGGGGCCGTAGGTTTCTGCATAGGTGCGGCGATCGATGCGATAATTCATAGGGGGAATTCTTGAAAATCGACATTGATTATACGATCAATTTTCCAGGAATTATCGCTTTTTAGGGATTTTCTTCCATTTTTAATCTGGCTCATTTTCCAGGATTTCTTTGGCTTTCAGTAAAGCTTGGCGATGTTCTTCGGTGACGGTGGGATATTTTAAACCGAGGGATTCGAGGGTGTGATAAATAACCGCCCCCACAGCTAAACGAGTAAACCATTTGCGATCAGCCGGGATAATATACCAAGGGGCCCATTCGGTACTGGTATGATTGAATACCTCCTCGTAGGCTTTCATGTAATCACCCCAAAAAGCTCTTTCTTTGACATCATTTTCGGAAAACTTCCAATTTTTTTCGGGGCGATCAATTCTTTCTAAAAATCGTTTTTTCTGTTCTCCTTTAGAAACATTGAGAAAGAATTTTAGGACAATAACCCCATTGTTAACCAGATATTTTTCAAAATTATTAATCTCCTCAAAACGTCGCTGCCAAACTTTCTTGGTTCTGTCTTCCGGGGGGAGTTTTTGCCGTTCCAATAAATTTTGATGGACGCGCACGACTAATAATTCTTCGTAGTAAGAACGATTAAAAATACCGATACGACCCCGCTCCGGTAAAGCTTTATAATATCGCCAGAGATAATCGTGATCTAGTTCTTCGGCCGAGGGAACTTTAAAGCTAAATACCTGACAGCCTTGGGGATTTAAGCCCGACATAACGTGTCTGATCGTACCATCTTTACCCGCCGCATCCATGGCTTGTAGATTAATTAACAAGGCATAGGTATCCTGGGCATAGAGTTTATCTTGAAACTCGGCCATTTTTTCGATTCCCTGTTGCAGCAGCATCGTGGCATCTTCTTTGGTGATATAGTCGGGCTTAAACCCAGGATCGTAGTCTTTGTGCAGAGAAATTTCTTTACCCGGTGGCACGATTAAGGATTGTAAAAATGCGTGGCGATCAATTTTGCTGACCATGCTCTTCTCCTTGATTGTTTTGACCCCTAAGATTACATTGTAGCACTTTTGCTCGGAAAATATCTAACCCTTGAACCGGCGAGCCAAAGATGAAGTGACAAAAGTATATTTAAATAGCTGTCAGTCCCTTTCTTGAAGTAACCTCGTTATCAATATCCTTAAAAATCGCTAGTTTTTTCTGTAACATCAATCTATTACTTCCTCTGAATTAGGTTCCTGCAAGTAAAATTCACTAGCAAAAAAATCAAAGTTATTCAGTCCAATATGTTTGAATTGTTCAAACTGTTCGGGAGAATTAGCATAGTTATGTAATTTAGCGACTCCCGGTTGTCGTTCGATAACAGACCAATATTCAAGAGGAACACCATTCATGATATTTTCATCGTTAGTGGTCATGATAAGTTGCACTAAGCCTGTTTTCGCCTTTTTCCCAAACTAATTTTTCAATGATAACATCTGCGTAGGCAACCCAATGTTCATTTACCAAAGGAATTGGAACATCAACAGGAATAATTCTATAATCTTCTTTGCTCCCTTGATACTGTTTAGATAATTCCAAACTTTCTGGATAACCTTGAGATGGTTTTAACTTTAAAATACTATTCACTTCACAGAGCATCCCCATAAATTTTACCTCTTTATTTTCTGAGCAGAGGGTGAGCTTTTCATAGCTCACCCTCAACTTCATGCTAACTCAAAACACCAGAAGGAATCCCTAAGATATCCTCAATCTTAGGTAAATCTTCTAGGGGAATTACCCGGCCTTCATCCTCAAAACCAGCGATTTCATTAAAGTTTAAATAGCGGTATAAATCGCCAGCAAAAGGATTAATTTTCTCGGTGACAATTGCCAGGTATTCCTCGACGGTGGGAATGCGTCCTAGCAGCGCACAAACCGCCGCTAATTCGGCGGAACCGAGATAGACTCGCGCATCTTTTCCCATGCGATTATTGAAGTTACGAGTCGAGGTAGAAAATACCGTTGCTCTGTCTTCAACCCGCGCTTGATTACCCATACAAAGGGAACATCCAGGCATCTCGGTACGCGCCCCAGAAGCGGCAAAAATGCCATACATTCCCTCATCGCGCAATTGTTTTTCATCCATGCGTGTGGGGGGACAAATCCACAGTTTAGCCTTAGCAACTCCTGCCCCTTCTAATATCTTAGCAGCGGCGCGATAATGACCGATATTAGTCATACAAGAACCGATGAACACCTCATCAATTTTATCCCCGGCGCATTCCGACATTAACTTGATATTATCGGGGTCATTGGGTGCCGCGACAATGGGTTCTTTAATCTCGCTTAAGTTGACGGTGATAATATCCGCATATTCGGCATCCTTATCCGCCTCCATCAGGACGGGATTAGCTAACCATTGTTCCATTTTTGCTACCCGACGTAGGATAGTTTTGGCATCACTATAACCCCGAGCTGCCATATTTTTTAACAGGGCCACATTAGAGCGTAAATATTCCGCCACTGTTTCCGTACTTAACTTAATCGTACAACCAGCACAGGAACGTTCCGCCGTGGCATCGGTTAACTCAAAAGCCTGTTCTAATTTCAAATCCGGCAGCCCTTCCATCTCCATAATGCGACCGTTAAAAACATTTTTTTTGTTCTGTTTTTCCACGGTTAATTTGCCTTCTTGCATGGCAACGTAGGGAATAGCATTAACAATATCGCGCAGAGTTACACCGGGTTGTAATTCCCCCGTAAAACGCACTAAAACCGATTCCGGCATATCCAAAGGCATTACTCCCAAGGCGGCGGCAAATGCCACTAAACCCGACCCCGCAGGAAAGGAAATTCCCAGGGGAAAACGAGTATGAGAATCGCCGCCAGTCCCCACCGTATCCGGCAATAACATCCGATTTAACCAGGAATGAATAATGCCATCTCCCGGACGTAAAGCCACCCCCCCCCGGGTAGAGAAAAAGTCCGGTAATTGGTGATGAGTTTGAATATCAACCGGTTTGGGATAGGCTGCCGTGTGACAGAAACTCTGCATGACTAAATCGGCGCTAAAACCTAAACAGGCTAACTCTTTTAACTCGTCTCTGGTCATCGGGCCGGTGGTATCCTGAGACCCTACCGTGGTCATAATCGGGTCACAGGAAGTACCCGGCCGCACCCCGGGTAAACCGCAAGCTTTGCCGACCATTTTTTGCGCTAGGGTGTAACCTTTACCCGTGTCATTAGGCATAGTGGGACGGGTGAATAGGGTACTAGCCTCAAGTCCCAAGGCGTGACGGGTTTTATCGGTGAGACTACGACCGATTAAGAGGGGAATACGACCGCCGGCCCGCACTTCATCCAGAATTGTCTCAGGTTTGAGGCTAAAGGTGCTAATAGTTGCGCCCGCTTCGTTGGTGATTTTGCCTTCGTAGGGATAAATTTTAATCACATCCCCCGTGTTCATTTGGCTAACATCGCATTCAAGCGGTAAAGCGCCGGAATCTTCAGCAGTATTAAAGAAGATAGGGGCGATTTTACTGCCTAAAATATAGCCACCAGCACGTTTATTAGGCACAAAGGGAATATCATCGCCAATATGCCAGAGAACCGAGTTAATTGCCGATTTTCGGCTGGAACCAGTCCCAACCACATCTCCCACATAGGCGACCGGATGACCTAATTTTTTCAATTCGGCAATGGTTTCTAAGGACCCGGGTTGACGGGTTTCTAACATTACCAAGGCATGAAGGGGAATATCGGGCCGGGTGGTGGCATGGGGAGCGGGAGATAGGTCATCTGTATTGGTTTCTCCCGGGACTTTGAAAACGGTGACGGTAATTTCTTTAGCAAGTTTCGGTTTAGCGATAAACCAAGCGCCATTGGCCCAAGCATCGATAACCTGTTTAGCATAGGGATTGGTGTCGGATAATTCCAAAACCTCGTTAAATGCGTCGAATACCAGCAGAGTTTTACTTAAAGCGCTGGCAGCAGCGGCGGCGATATTAATATCTCTGGATTTCAACAGTTCAATCAGAGAATGAACGTTATAACCGCCGACCATGGTTCCCAGTAAGCTAACCGCACCCTGGGGGGAGATAACGTTAGATTTTATTTCACCTTTGGCAATTCCTGTTAAAAATCCCGCTTTAACGTAGGCCGCTTCATCAACTCCGGGGGGAACACGGTCACGCAGCAGGGTCAGCAATTCTCCCTTGAGTTCTTCGGACGGATTTTTGAGCATTTCGCATAATTCCGCCGTTTGTTGAGCATTGAGGGGAAGGGGAGGGATACCTAATTTCGCTCGGTCGGCAACGTGGCGGTGATACGCTTCTAACATAGGTCTATTGTCTCCTAGTCTTCACTTGTGACGGTTTCTTCCTAGGTTACTGGATCTTTGCTAGTCTCGGAATTTCTAGGTTAGCGAGAGATGACTTTGCTGTGTGACTTCCATAAAATGAGAAAATAGCGATCGATTGACTATATTGAGGCTTAGATAATGGCTATCACCGATTCTGATCTAGATTTAGCACAATATATCGACCATTCTCTCCTCATGCCCACCGCCACCAGTGAACAATTAGAGGCTTACTGTCAACAGGCCGAACAATATCGTTTTCCCACCGTCTGCGTTTATCCCGCTGCCGTTAAGCAAGCGGTGCAGTTACTCCACGGCAAAAAAACTTTAGTTTCTACCGTGATTGGTTTTCCCGCAGGGGCCACTACCTCCGCAGTTAAACGTTATGAGGCTTTAGAAGCCGTAGATAATGGTGCCAAGGAGTTAGATGTGGTTATTAATCTCGGTTGGCTAAAAGATGGGAAATCAGAGCAATTATTCCAAGAAATTGCTAGTATTTGTCAGGAAACCGGCCAGACAGTGAAAGCGATTCTGGAAACCTCGCAACTGACGGACACCGAGAAACGTTTGGCGGCGGAGATTTGCATGGATGCAGGAGTCAGTTATCTAAAAACCAGTACCGGCTGGTTTGGGGGTGCAACGGTTAGCGATGTGAAGTTTCTCAAGGAAATTAGCAAAGGCCGGGTAGGAATTAAAGCATCCGGCGGAATTCGCACCCTAGAACAAGCGATCGCTCTTATCCGGGCCGGGGCCACCCGTCTGGGAACTTCCCGCGGTGTCGATTTAGTCCGTCAGCAAAAAGCCGCTTTTGAGGAGTAATACTAAATCCTGTTTAAAAGGTATAGGGAATTATGAATTATGAATTATGAATTATGAATTGGGGAGAGGGTAGTGGGGAGTGGTGTGGGGAGCGGGGTGTGGGGTGTAGGGTGTGAGAAGTAGGGAAGTGGGAAGTAGGGAAGTGGGGGGATGGGGAGAATAAATAAAAATAATCTCCTGTCTCCTGAATCCTGTCTCCTTAATCCTGAAAGCTAAAATGATGACTGACATTCAATAAAAATAAGGGGGTTTATTTGCCGATAATTCGCTGTGGTAATCGAGAATTTAGAGATATTCAAGGGATTGTTTTTGATAAGGACGGTACGCTAGAGGATTCGCGAGCTTTCTGGTACGATCGAGCTATAGCCCGGATACAAGCCATTGAATCGCAAATCCCCGGTTTAGAGTCTTTATTAACTAAAACTTTCGGTATTGGGGCAAATAGTCTCAATCCTGCCGGTTTAATGGCAGTGGGCAGCCGCAGAGATAATCATATCGCCGCTGCCGGTTGTATTGCTTCCACCGGTCGGGATTGGTTAACGGCAATGGCGATCGCAAAAGCGGCCTTCCAAGCGGCCGATGAAAAGGTTCCCCCCCGCTTAAATCCCCTCTATCCCCAATGTTTAGAAGTAATTCGTTATCTGCACGCGGCCGGTTTACAATTGGCGATTCTTTCCTCCGATACCACAGCACGAGTTGAGCAATTTGTCAAGGAAAATCACCTATTAAATTATATTAAAATCGCCCAGGGCTGCGATCGAGGTTTAAGTAAACCCGATCCCCTATTATTGCAAGAAACCTGTCAAGCTTTGGGGACCGCAGTGGACAAAACCCTGATGGTGGGGGACACTAGGGCCGATTGGGAAATGGCTAAACAGGCAAAATCAGCAGCTGCGATCGCAATTAGTTGGCAACCAGAAAACCATCAAGATTTACAATTAGCTGATGTGGTTATTAGAGAACTTACTGCCATCTCGGTTATCAGCTCCGAATTTTCAGTTCACTGATTACTGATTACTGTTTACTGTTCACTGAAAAACCCCACTTCCCCACTTCCCAATTCATAATTCCCTCTATGCTAACAATTGCCTTACCGAAGGGTGCTTTACTAAACGAAAGTATCCAAATATTTCAGAAAATTGGCTTAGATTTTAGTGCCTTTCTTGACTCAAAAAATCGCCAATTACAGATTACTGATCCCACCAACCAAGCGAAAGCCTTATTAGTCAGAGCCACAGATGTACCAGTTTATGTAGAATACGGTCAGGCACAATTAGGCATCGCCGGTTATGATATTTTATTGGAAAAATCTCCCGATGTGGCTAATTTAATTGACCTAAAATTTGGTTACTGTCGGATGTCGGTAGCTGTCCCTGCTGATAGTCCCTATCAAAGTCCCTTAGATATTCCCCATCACGGTAAAGTTGCCTCAAAATTTGTCAATTGTGCTAAGGATTATTTTCGTCGTTTAGATATTCCCGTCGAGATTATACCTCTCTATGGTTCCGTAGAATTAGGCCCGATTACGGGGATGTCAGAAGCGATAGTTGACCTAGTTTCCACCGGTCGAACTTTACGCGAAAATGGTTTAGTAGAAATCGCCGAATTATTTGCTAGTAGCGCTCGATTAATCGCCCATCCCCTCAGCTATCGACTAAATCGCGATCAGATTTATAACTGGGTAGAAAAGCTCAGTTTAACTAATCAGCACCCCCCTTATTAAGGGGGGATTAAGGGGGGATCAGCACCCCCCTTATTAAGGGGGAATCAAAGGCAAAATATATCTTAATATTTAATTAGAACCATTTACTTATTTACCCCTAAACTAATTGTTTCAATAGTAAACCAATAAGCGCACCAGCCAGAATTAACCAAGTAGAATTAACCTGAAAACGTAGTAAAAGAATAGCGGAGATAAGAGATATAATGATAGCCAATAAATTAAAAGGTAAATTCCCGTAGGGTTGTAACCAAGTAGCTAGAGCTAAATTAAAAATTACTGCTACCATTAAAGCCACGGCACTAGCATTAATTGCGTCTAAAAAAGCACCCGCCCAAGCGGATTGTCTCAGTTTAGGAATAAGAGGATTAAGTAATAAAACAAAGATAAAAGAAGGAAAGAAAATCGCTAGAGTTGCCACAATTGCCCCCGATACTCCTAATATTTGATAACCGATAAAAGTGGCTGTAGATAACACCGGACCGGGGGTAAATTGACCCACAGCAATAGCATCTAATAATTGTTGCTGGGTTAACCATCCTTTACCCTGCACTAAATCCCCTTCTAAAAAGGCAACTAACACATAACCACTACCAAATAAAACACTTCCCACCTTGAGGAAAAATAGCCCTAATCCTGTTAATGTCGGTGGGATGTTGCTAGGAGTAGCAACCGCCGTCGCACCGCCTATTCCTGCCACAATCAGGGGAAAAGTAGCGAATTTTTTTAGGATAAACATCCCGATAATTCCGCCCAACAGTAAAGCGATAACTTCATTTAAACCTAAGATTAATAATCCGATAACTCCCAATCCGATGAAGAATAATTGACGGGTTTTTAGTGCCTTTTTGCCTAAGCGCCAGAGGGCCTGAAAAATCACCGCAATTACCACCGGTTTAATCCCCGCAAAAATCGGAGCCACATCCGGTAAAGTCCCATAGGTAGTATAAATCCAAGCCAGAAAACCCGTAATTAACACCGCAGGAGTAATAAAACAAACCCCCGTGATTATTAAACCCGCTAAACCCCCAAAAATATAACCGATATGGATGGCCATTTCCGTGGAATTAGGACCAGGAATCAGATTAGTGGCCCCCACCAAATCGAGAAATCGCTCCTTAGTCATCCAACCGCGACGCTTAACCACTTCTTCCTCCATTAAAGCGATATGGGCAGCCGGACCGCCAAAACCGATAATCCCGATTTTGAGAAATAAAAGGGCAAGTTGCGAGAGATTGGGAGGCGATGAAGTCAGCATTTTCTAATTACCAATAGTTTTTCTAGAATCAAGTTTATATCCAAAATAAATTGCAAAAGTGTTTTATACAAACTCAATCATAAATATTTAATGCTCCCGTTCAAGTAAATTTGATACAAAAAAAGTTAAGAAAACTTTATAAATCATATTAATTAATTTGTTTATAATAAACCCCATTAATACCAACTGAAACCCATCACCACCCCCCTTATTAAGGGGGGCAAGGGGGGATTAAGGGGGGATTAAGGGGGGCAAGGGGGGATTAATTAGAACCCCTTAGTCAACAAACCATAAACAATAATCAATTATCACAATCGACTCTAATCTATACAAAAAAACTCTATGGACAGCTTGCCGCCCAAGACTACCCAGTTTTCAGATACTCAAGAGCCAGCAGCGAGTCCAACTCAGCGCCAAGCAGTGCCGGTCAATTATGAGTACAGCCTCAATCTGCCGGAATTACTCAACCAGCTTGACCTCTCAGTGTTGATTTCCACCTACCAAGCGGGACGAGTGGCCAGCATTGGCACTTATCAAGGACAAATGCGGGTGAGTTTCGCCCATTTTGACCAAGCGATGGGTTTAACCCGAACCGCTACCGGAATTGCTGTGGGCGCTCGTCAGGCAATTTGGCATTTACCCGCTAATCGAGAGATTGCCCCCCAGATTAAACCGGAAGGGGAACAGGATATCGCCTTTTTGGCCCGCTCCTCTCACCTCACCGGCCCGATTATGGGTCATGATTTGGCCTTTGGCAGTAATCGCCTTTGGGTGGTCAATACCTTATTTAACCCCAGTTCGGGTTAAGCAGCGGGGGGTAAAGCCCATTCCATCTTCAAGGAGGGTTTTTTCGGCTGGTGACAGTAAGCAATCAAACCACAGAGAAGATTAACGCAAAAATTAACAGGGCTGCGGTGGCGGGAAT
>NZ_JADBUP010000021.1:0-6234 GCF_020245605.1 Microcystis sp. M061S2
ATAAACTCCGCTATTTACAGAGTTTTATGTGTCAACATATCAGCTATGTACACTGGTTTAGGAAAATTGTCTATTCAATTTGAAAAATGGCGTTTTGGGGTTGTTATGTTCTTAAATGTAAAGTTTTGTTACGAGATTCAAGGTTTCTGGGGTTAGGGTTGTTTTCGGATTAAAATCATGATCGTTTGTTTGGACAGTTATTCTATTTTTACCTCCTCGATCAAACAGTCCAATATTAACACGGGCTTTGGCATCTAAACTAAGACGTAACATCGTATTGTCTTCAGCCGCTTCCCGATTAATGTTAGCTAACTCATCAAAGATTGCTGCGGTTTCTGGAATTTTTTTTGAGGTAAAACTTTAGCCAATCTTTTCAGACGATAACCTAAGTTATTTAATTTAAACCGAATAGTTTCCTCGGTCGGTAAATCCTCATCGCTGTACCCCTATTTAGCTATGACAAACATTTTCGGGCGGTCGATGGGTTGATAACGGGAAATAGCAGCGCCGATTTTGCGATTATTCGATCTTAAGAGAATTGCTTCGGCTCGGTATCGCTGAAAGTGTAGCTTCAAGGGATACCAGGAAGCCAAAAGGAAGAATCGAACTTATCAAAAAATATTTGAGAGGGAGTCCTTAACCTTTGTTAAAAATAAGTGAGTGGACAGACTCAGAAAAATTAAGTTTTGAAAGTTTAATTGCACTTTACTATACTTTCACTTTACCCTAGAAGAAGAGCATCAAAAAGTCAAAAAATATACATGAAGACGGTCAAAAAGGAGGGAATATGCCAACGACCTCATCCCCAAAAAAAAGCGTTTTAAGTAGGAATTGAAAGAGCGGCGGACAGGATGAGGAGGTTGAAAGATTGAGAGGAAAAATGCCATGACGACAACCGTTCAACGCTTAAGCCAACTAAATTTTGCATCCCTATCACCAGCGGGGGGATTGTTCCCGTCGCCGATCACCTGGGAAGACCAAGCGTTCTATTTCTTGATGCTCGATCGCTTCTCCGATGGTCGTGAAAATGGGTACAACGCGGGGCGTGCATTTCTTCGATGAAGATCATCCAGTTTATCGGGAACTCGCCAAAATCCTAGAAATCCGCCGACAAAACATCGTCCTGCGTCGTGGTCGCCAATACCTGCGCCCGATTTCGGCCCCCGATGATGGAGTCCGCTTCAGCTTGCCGGAGATGGTGGGGGGACAGATTCGTTCTCTAGTGCCTTGGTCGCGGATTTTCAACGGTAAGGAGGAGCTGCTGGCGATTAACACGGATTATGACCAGCCGAGAACGGCTTGGGTGACGGTTGACAATGAACTGCACCAGGCAGGGAATATTTTGACTTGCATTTACTCAATAGATGCGGCGCAAATAGGTCAGTCGGTGACAGTGGAAGCCCGGAATGGGAAAGCAGTTTTGCTTACCGTTCCTGCCGCAGGATTTGTGATTTTTGAGTGAGAAGCTATCCAATCTCTCACCAACTGTCTACATTTAATGACAAATACGCCATTACAAAGCTGGTTCGATCCATTAATTAACTCTCAAGAATATCGAAGGAGAAGGTTATGAACACAATTGCACTTAAGGAAAGTATCAAGCAACTCCGTGCCAGAGATCCCAGGATCGCTATCACGTTCAATCCGCAACAATCCGCGATCACCATACTTCGGGGACGGCTGGCAAACCCAGTAAATGTAGAGGCACTGAAAAAGTCGCCTTATCAGTACTCACGGCAATTTATCCGGGAAAACCGGGTGCTTCTAGGTAACATCGATGAAAGCACCCAATTAGACAATGAAAGGGCGACGACAGACCGACGAGGCATGACCCACGTGATTCTAGCCCAAAAGCACGGGAATGCAAAGGTTTTGGGAGGGAACCTGTCAGTTCACTACGGAGCGGATGGCTCCCTCTATCTGCTCAAATCTAACCTTGCTTCCGCAATTGACATACCCGCAAGTCCCAGAATTGAGTCTGCTCATGCCACCGAAATCGCCAAAGAACACGCAGGTGCCGGTGCCTCTCTATTCGAGGGAATACAACCCGCCTTAGTCGTGGCTGATGCCAAGACACTCCATAAAGAGCAAGAAGGGAAGAAGTATTACCTCTGCTGGAAGCTTGTGATCGTTTCCCCTGAGAAAAGCCAAGATCCGGGATGGTTTTACCTGATAGACGCAATCAACGGGACAATACACCTTCGCTACCCTGCGGAGCAAACCGGAAGTGGAACAGGCTACTATTCCCACGGCTCAGCTTTGAACTCAGAGGCATCGGGAACGACCTATCGGTTGCGGGACACCGTAACATCCTCGACTTGGGCTACGGTGACTAAGCCAATCATCCACACCTATGATGATCATTGCTCAACCAGTCATACTCTAACCAACTACTCTGAAGATTCTGATGATAATTGGAATAATGGAGGAGGAGATCCAGCAAGCCGATGCGATGATCAACAGGAAGAAGTAGACATACATCGCTTCTTAAGTTACATCCTGGACTATTATTACCTGACCCACGGGCACAACAGTTGGGACAATGCTGGGGCAGATATAAAAGCCCATGCCCACCACGATCTCAACTGGAAAAATGCCAGTTGGCGTCCCCTTGAACAACAGATATACATTGGTGACGGTAATGGTACCAGCTTTGATTTGATGAGTCCCCTAGATGTTCTTGGTCACGAGTTTACCCATGGTGTCAACGACGGCTTTAACATTATCCAGGTCTATGACGGAGAAACTGGGGCTTTGAATGAGGGGATTGCTGACCTTTTTGGTGCTTTCATTGCTTTGAATCATCCCATAGATGATTCAGAGCCATGGCAATCGGCTGGACAATGCGTTCTTCCTGATCATCGAGGTCGCAATATGGTCGATCCCAGTCGGGACGCTGCGGGTGTCGTGGGGTGGGATGCTACCAGCAACGAAACAAAATATAACAGCGCGTTAAACGGCTACTACCCCGACCACTACAGTATCCGATATACTGATGCACTTGACAATAACGGTGTCCACATCAACTGCCCCATCATAACCCACGCTGTCTATTTGATGATTAACGGTGGCACCCATCGGCTTTCTGGTGTAACGGTTACGGGCATTGGTGTTGGTCCTGTCGAACAAATGCTTTATGAGGTGATCTCGACTGGATTGCTGACCAACACATCGGATTTTGCCGATTTCCGCCTCGCCTTCATCGAGGTTTGTCAGACGCTTTATCCAGAGGAATTGGACTACCTGGCTACAGTTAAAGCAGCCTTCCACGCCGTTGGCATCGGTCCGGATTTGTATATCCGAGACACGCTTTCGGACCAGGGAGATGAACCGGGTAGCCTCAGTTGCATGAGTCCCGATATCATTGTGCGGCAACAATTAGCTAACGCTGCTACTTTAACGCAGATCGCCGATCCGACCAACGGTTCCCTCTGTCAGAATATTGAGTTAGGGGCAGGCGACCATTACGTCTACTTCCGTCTGTTCAACCGAGGTTCTGTTGCTGGGTCTGGCACGTTCCGCCTATTCATCTCGCCCGTTTCAACTTTTCCAACTCCAGCCACTTGGCATGAAGTCGGTCACTATGACTTTACTGGCATCTCAGCAAGTGGCGGGATGTGGGTTCCGACAGCCGCAGGCGAGTGCCTTACCCTGTCAGAAACATTGATTAATACACTTGGTGTTGGACACTACTGCTTTATCGGCATCATCGAGAGCGACGACGATCCCCCGCCTGACCGAACGCTGATTGACAATGTCTCAGAGTTCCACAACTTTATTAGCAAGAGCAACAACTACGCTTGGCGAAACTGTGATGTTGTCAACCTTGTTCCTGATACGTCGGGTGAGTTGCCTACTATCACACAGACTTTCCAGATCAATGGCTTTGGTCGTCGGTACGAGCCGCGAAACCTGGAGCTTGACACGCGAGACCTGCCGGAAGGAACCCAAGTCACCCTCTGGCTTCCCAAGACTAAGTTCTACGGACTCAAGGCATTTGAAGTTCGAGTACTGCAAGCAAAGATCGGCGTGTCTAAGATTGGGGGAATCCTTGAAGAATTGCCAGTTGAGCAGCTGCGGATGCGTCCGATTCCTTTGAGGGAGCTAGTTAAGGTTACAGATGTCGGTGCAATTACACCGAAGGCGATGCCAGCAGAAAAAATCCCAGCATTGCAGGCGCTTCGCTTGTCTCCGCAGAAGGTGATTCGTCTGACAGGTCTCAAGTTGCAGCAGGAGGAAAAGATCAATGTCCAATTTGCAGTCAAGTTTCCGAGGAACACAGGTACGCGCAGCGTAACTCTAGCAATTCGTGAACGGCTAAACGACCAAGTACTAGGACAAATCAACTACATCTTCCAAATCCGTGAGGTTCCCCCAGAAGCAATAGCTAAGAAAGCCTTTCGGGTTTTCGGTAGCGTCATTGATGCCGAAACTAAACAAGGTTTAGGAGGACTTCGGGTTGAGGCATGGGATAAGGATTTAATTTGCAATGATCTAGTTGGCACTGTCATTACGGACAAGCAAGGTGCTTTCCAGTTGGGCTTTGACGAATCCTACTTCCGGGAACTTTTCCTGGACCGGCGACCTGACCTCTTCTTTAAGGTCTTTCAAGACGGCAAGATGATCAAGAGCACTGAAGATTCAGTCATCTGGAACGTAAGTACCGGAGATACTCAAGTTGTCATTGAAGTGGCGCGATTGGTATAAAGCAAAGGAATAGCGATCGCTTTTTGAAAGGGCAAGACGCGATCGCTAAAATCCAACAGGAGGTGAAATTCCCTTGAGCTACTCAACTTGACAACAATGCGATCGCAGTTTTTGAAACAGGAAAGAAGCGATCGTACTTCTGAGATGTCCATGCCACAAAGTAGAAAGTTCACATCTTTTTTAGATTAAACAGGAGTTGAAAAAATGACACGCACAAACAAACGTTATGGATGGGTTCCTGACTTACCAGATCATCGAGATCTGCTTTACGCTGCACCTGTTACGGCACTGAGAGCTTTACCAGCCAAGGTCGATCTCCGCCCCAATTGTCCCCACATCTACGATCAAGAACAGTTGGGCAGTTGTACCGCCAATGCCATTGCTGGTGCCCTTGAGTTCGATCAAATGAAGCAGAAATTGACGGATATTTTTACCCCTTCCCGCTTGTTTATTTACTACAACGAACGGGTCATGGAAGGGACTGTGAACGAAGATAGCGGCGCCATGATTCGTGATGGCATTAAAAGCGTTGGCAAGCAAGGCGCTTGTCCAGAGGAAAAAACCAAACAGCATCCAGGACCTGAGGGCGTCTGGCCCTACGATCCTGATTATCAGGTCAGGTTTATTAAAAAACCTACCCCAAAATGTTATGAAGTCGCGGCCAAACACCAAGCAATTCTTTACAGCCGGCTAGTGCGAAACCTCAATCAGATGAAGGGATGTTTAGCATCCGGCTATCCCTTCGTCTTTGGGTTCAGTGTTTACGAGAGCTTTGAAAGTCAAGAGGTGAAACAAACAGGTCGCGTCCCCATGCCGTCTCCCAATGAACAATTATTGGGGGGTCATGCCGTGTTAGCCGTCGGTTATGATGATAGCCAACGGCGGTTTATCGTCCGCAACTCCTGGGGGAAAGACTGGGGAATGCAAGGCTACTTTACCATCCCCTATGCTTATCTGTTGGACGATAACCTAGCTGACGATTTCTGGACGATTCGTCAAGTGGAAAATGAACCGTAGGCTATCTCAAAACTCTATCTTGAGGAGATAGGGAAATCTGATTAAATGCGACTGTTTTCGGAGGAGCAGGGGTGATAAAGCTTATCTAACCTGCTTCCCAACTCTCATTTCTAACTCAAAACTTCCATGTTTCAACGCGAATCTACTTTCACGGATTTGAGCAATTTAAACCTCACTGCTGTACGCTGGATAAGCTTTGACCCTGGGGATGATCTTAATCTGTCTCGTAGCTAACCCGGCCCATGCAGCCTGTAATAGTGACAATTCATTAGACATCTCCAAAAATTTGTAAGTCAGTCACAGCAAGGAAGACAGGCAGATTAGACCAAGAGTCAAAATTAGCTCTAAAAACCGATTAATCAGGGTTTTTAGAGACAAAATCGAATTTTGACGGAAAACTATGGCTAATTATAACGTCAATTACTTCCCCTGATTGCTCCCATTCTATTACTTCTAAAATTAGCGCACTAATTCTCAACCTTACTAAGCCACAAACGGTAAGTAAAACCG